>JAYSZS010000167.1:0-10293 GCA_043737935.1 Propionivibrio sp.
CCCGCGATTCTGAAACAACAGCGTTATGTCAGATTGAAGCGTGGGCTGGTTGCCCTTGGCGGTGAAGTGGTAGTGGGCTTGGCGTTCAACAAACGTATCTCGCCAGTTTGCGCTGAGTGAGCAGCGCGTCGGCGGTGATGTCGCGGCCGGCGATGTCGATCTCATCGAGCACTTGCGTGAACATCCCGATTTCATTGGTTTGCTTGACCTCTTCCTTTCCCTCTATGGGCAGGGCGCCGACTTTTTTTGGGTGTAGCACTGGGAGCGGTCATGCCCCACCACGCTCATGATATGGGTTTGCCGTCCTTCTTCGTCGATCGCATTGCGCATGGTCTTGCCATCAATGGCGAGGCTTTGATCCTGTTGCCCATAGTCGGCATTCCACCGGGCAAGCGCGTGGTCGAGCGCAACGGGATCGGCGCGGATGAGAACGTCACGAAGGGTGCTTTCGCTGGGAACAATCCGAACCCGCTTGTCGATCCGGCAGCCAAAGCGTTCACGTGCCTTGACCCCCAGATCCTTGACCCAGCCCCCGATCGCCTTATAGCCCTCCATGCCACACAGGGTCGCGCCGGCGGCAAGCGCGAGTACCACATGCTGCGGATGGCGCCGCCCTTGGGAGCGGCGCGTATCGGGAATGTCTTTGAAGTAATGCGGCAATGCTGACATATGTTCGATGCTGATCATGATTTTGGGCGACTCCTGGCGGTAGTGCTCTTGGATGAGGGGACGTGACAATTGGAACTGCGAGTCGTGCCGCAGCGCGCGGACGAAGACCAGTTTGGGCGTGCCGTCGCGCTCGCTGTAGCCTTCACGGATGCGCCGATGCCCTTGCGTCTGACCGACGCAGGTCCAGTTTCCTGCACGGTAGACCGTGCCGCGATAGCGTGCCGTATCGACAAAGGTCTCCAGCAACAGCAGGGGTTGCTTAAAATGGGCAAGCCAGTCCACGCCGATGCGGCGCTGGCATAGCGCCAGCACTTTCGTTCCGAGGTTGGGACGGTGCCAATCGGGCAGGATCAGGAACCGGCTGTTATTGGCGATCAATTTGAGCCGGCCGTATTGGCACCGGAAGTCCCAGCCGATCCACTTGTCGCGCGCGGCACACTTGAGCGCCGATGCCGAGAAGCTTAGCAACGCGACCCATTCCTGCTCGTACGTGGCGACGTACCAGAGCGTGTGGCCGATCTTCACCAGATCACCAAGATAGTGGTGCGCCATCAGTTCCCGGTAACGTGGCTCCTCGCTCTCGCTCGCTGGCCGTACGCAAATTCGGTTCAGATCGATCTCCATTCGCCCTTTATACGCGGGCAAACGCGATTTGTCCAGCTTAAATACTTAACTACGTGATTCCTCGTTCATTTATTAGAAGGGGAAAATTACCGTGTGCCTATCGCCTTGCCATGCCTCCCTGGGTCAGTCCTGATGTTAGACTCTTCATTAGTTAAAAAACGGAGACCTTGGGTTTCCTGTTCATTACCGTCGTTTTAACCAGAAGCCAGCCAACATGAGTACGAGCCGGAAAGCAAGCCCAGATGCGGGCCAAGAAGCAGACAAAGCAACTGAAGCCAAAAAGGTCGACAAAAAGGTCGACGAAAAGGTCGCTGACAAGATCGGTGAAGCCCTCAACGCCCAGCGCTTCCAGATGCTTGAGGATATCGCATGCGAACTGGCCGGCGAGGTCGTTTTTCCAACCTCCTTCGAGGCCGCTATCCGCTTGCGCAAAGCCTTGCTGAATTCAAACCTGCCCGTTCCGCGCATTGCCAGCATCGTCAGCGTCGAACCGCTGGTTGCTGCCAAGCTGATTCACCTGGCCAATTCCGTCCTGTACAGCCCCGACAACACACCGGCCCGGGATCTCCAGGCCGCTATCAGCCGCCTGGGTGTCAACCTGGTACGCACAACGGCGCTGGCTATCGCCATGAGCCAGCTCATGCGCTCGAAGGAAATGGCGATCTTCAGCGAATTTACCCAGGCCCTCTGGGCGCATACGCTCAAAACGGCAGCGGCCGCCCGCATCCTGGCTCGCACCCAAACCCGGATCAATCCGGACGAAGCCCTGCTGGCCGGTCTGGTGCATGACCTCGGAGCCTTCTACATGCTATACCGTGCTGCCCAGTACCCGGAATTGCGCACCCGTCCGGAAACCGTGAAGTACCTCATCATACAGTGGCACGAAGGCATCGGGGTCACACTACTTAATTCGCTTGGCATACCAGAGGAAATTGTCAACGCTACCATCGACCACGAGCAGCCGCGGGCTGTTCCAGAAACGATACGAACGCTGGCCGACATCGTGTATGTCGGCAATATCCTCGCCGGCACCCCTTTCGAATGGCTCTATCAGGACCTCGACCCGGGTGCCGGCGAGGCAGGCATCGTCCGTCAGAAGTACGCTGCCCTCCTGCCGGAAATCGAAACCGAAACGCAGGAAATGCAGGCTATATTTGCCTGATATTATCGCTGGCGCTGGAGTACGCATGGAACGGAACAACGACTATCCGGCAATCGAACCGTCGCGCAGCGAGATCGAAGCCATCGAAAAACTTCTTGTCATCGAATTCGGCACCGACTGGTGTGGCCATTGCATGGCGGCCCAGCCCTTGATTGCCTCGGCTCTGGCCGCTCATCCCGGGTTCCGCCACATCAGGATTGAAGATGGCCCGGGACGTCGCCTGGGGCGCTCATTCCGGGTGAAACTGTGGCCGACGCTGATTTTCATGCGCCAGGGTCACGAAGTTGAGCGCCTGGTCCGACCGACCGAGGCATGTGCCATTGAACAAGCGCTGGCGCGGATTGCCCAAGACGCTAAATGACCTTCAATAGATGCATAGTGAATGCAGCACGGTCGTGCTGAAATGCAATGTCGGGTTACGCACTGCGTGCTGACCCGACCTACCCGGACTGGCTTGGACTAACTAGACCTGCCCGTATTGCCTGAGGCTTCAGCAAGTCGCTTCATAGCCGGCGTCGACGATGGCCTGGAGAATATCGTCCGGGCTGACAAAGCGGCCATGCTCGACACATGCTTCGCCTTTTTCCAGCGACACTTCGAGGTGACCGATACTGGGCAGATCCTGGATCGCGTTGGCGATGAGACGCACGCCTTCCTCGTCTTTCATGCCGCTGATTCTGATAATGATCGTTTCCATGACATCTCCTGTCAACGACGCTCCCAGATACTGACTTCAGAAAGGGTGTGCTGAAATTTCCGCCGCGATTCTCGAATGACAAAGGGTACGGACAGAGGCCCGCTTAGCCACTTGAAGTGCTTGCCCAGGATGGCTTTGAGGCCGTCGAGGGTTGTGAAATTCTCGCCGTCCTTTTTGAATCCACCGATCCATTCCTCGCGTTTGGTGTGTTCCGGCAACCAGGTACAGGGCGAACTGATCAGCAGTACGCCTCCGGGATTGAGACGCTGATGCACCGTTTCGAGGAATTTTATCGGGCTATACAGGCGGTCGATCAGATTGGCGGCAAGAATCAGGTCGTAACCGGTAAATACCGGCTTGAGATTGCAGGCGTCCCCCTGGAAGAATTCGACTTTCTGCGCGACGTGACCGAGCCCGAGTTCAGCGAGGCTGCGCTCCTTATAGTCGACCAGTTCCCCTTCGTTGACCAGCGTGTAACGCAACCTGCCCTGCTCGGCAAGGCGGACGCCCAGGCTGATGAAGCGGGCAGAAAAATCGATCCCGGTGACCTGTTCGAAATGGCGCGCCAGTTCAAAGCTGGCACGCCCGGTGGCGCAACCCAGATCGAGCGCCTTTCTTGCCGGTTTGTCGCCCATCGCGGCAATGGCCAGCCGGGCCAGCGCGCGCGGGAAATTGGGCACCTCGAAGTACTCGTCGCCGTAATGAAATTCGGCATATTCAGAAACCAGCCGATCCGTTTCGTAGTGTGAGGCCTGGGTGGTAGCCGGCGCATCGGAGACGACGTAGCGCAATCCGGCATGCTGGAAGAAATGCCGACGGAAGGCGTACCGTGACGTCGGTAACGCCTCGTTGCCGCAGGCAATCCATGACCCGCCCTTGATCACGTTGTGGCGCTCATCAAAGGTGGGAGTAGTGAAGTCGTCGTAGACCGGATGCACCTCGAATCCCGCAAAAGGATAAATCGGCGTCTCGGTCCACTGCCAGACGTTGCCGATCACGTCGAAAAGCGGTCCGTGTGCAAACTCGTTGATCGGGCACGACGAGGCATAATGGTCGAGTTCGATGTTTGCTGGCGCCGGATACTCGGACGGAAGTTCATTGATTCCGGCAAATCTGCTGAGGGCCTGCCATTCGTCCTCCGTCGGCAGCCGCACAGGCTGGCCGCTGACGCACGCCTTCCATCGGCAGAACGCCTTGGCCTCATGGTAATTGGTTTCGACCGGCCAGTTCCACGGCATCGGCACTTCTTCAAGCATCAGGCGCAAGCGCCATTGCGTGCCGTCCCTGACCCAGAACGTGGGGTGTTGAGCCTGTGTAAATTTTAGCCAGCCGGCGCCTTCTTCCAGCCACAGTGTCGCGTCGGAATACCCTCCGGCTTCGACAAAAGCCAGGAACTCCTGATTGGAAACCAGATAACGGCTGGCTTGAAAAGGAGCCGTCGAGGCCTCATGGCAAGCAAATTCGTTGTCCCATCCGTACACCGATTCGCCACGCTTTCTGCCGACGCGAAACTGCGCTGGCGGAATGGCCACCAGTTCGTTCTGCGGTGCCTCTGCAGCGGCCCGGCAAGGTTCCCAGGCGGGGTGCGGCGCAACGTATTTCAACCGATGCTGACGAATCAGCACTGACGAGGTTTCGAAATGGATGCGCTCATGTTCGATTCCCATCAGGATAATCCACCACGGGTGATCCCAGCCGATGGGCAGAGTCAGCGCCTGGGTCCGGATCAGTTGCTCGACCGTGGCGCGCACCGCCTGGCGATAGGCCATGACCGCGTCTACACTGGGCCACTCGTAGCGCGCTTCACTGAGGTCATCCCAACTCATTTCGTCGACGCCAATGGCGAACATCGACTCGAACTCCGGGTTGATGCGTTTCTCGATCAGGCCGGCCAACAGCAGCTTGTTGATGAAAAAAGTTGCGGTATGACCGAGATAGAAAATCAGGGGGTGGCGCAAGGCGAAGGGCTTGACGAAGAAGGCTTCGGGACAGGTCAATACTTCGAACAATTGTTCGTAGCGGTAAAATGTAGCGCAAAAAAAGTCGAGGATCTCGGCACGTTTCTGCTCGGCATCGGCACCGGCCAAAAGCGGCGATCGTGGAAAGATTGGGCGTTGCATGCGAAATCGGGCTTTCGACAGAAGTTGGTGCACGGGCAATGGCCCGAGGGAAATACTTTTCGGGACATTGGGCAAGCTGTGCAAATGGTTACGTGTCGTCAGACTAATCCAGTGGGACAGATCTACTTAACGGTTTAAGGGCCTTAACAAGCTAGCGGACAGGAAAGGCTGACACATTATCACGTTAATCTCTTCGTTGGCTCAGACCTCGGTCTTGTAGCCAATGCGGAAACCGCCCCAGTGCCGATCCTTGACATATACCGGTGCCGAGATGTCATGCATGATCTCTCCGGTATCGCGACGATAAGTCTGCAACAGGAAAGGCTGTTCATGATCACCACAACGGCGGCCAACCGGATCGTCAAACAACCGCTTGGTGCGGTTGTTAACGAAATCGATCTTTTCGTCACCGGTCAGCGGCTGAGAGAATTTCCGGTTGTGCGTCGGCACATAACCTTTACGGTCACACGTAATGCCATAGACAATCCAATTGTTCTGGTCCAGCAACTGCTCTTGCACCGTGGTCAGCGTCTGATCGGCAAAATCGTCAAAACGCGTCTTGAATTTTTGCGGCTTCGTGTTGGCGATCGGCTGATACCCGTCGTCAAACAGGTCTTCAATCCGGATCCGCCCCGAATCAACGGCCTTGTCGAAAATCTGGCTGATCGCCTGTGCCGTGCGCTTGACGATTTCAGGCATTTTGGCGTGCGTTTCAAGCGCCTTGTTACCGGCCGTACCCAGCATGAACACGTTGCCGATTTCCTTCAGGTTGGCCGCCAGATAATCCAGATGGCTGGCCTCGCTGAGTGCTTTCCCGGCCTCGGCGCTGTTGGTTTCGGCCATTTTCATGATGCGGGCCACATGCTCGGCAATGGTCTTGCCGGCCCTGCTTTGCTGAGCGACCGCCGAGGCGATGGCATCGACTTTTTCCATCGTTTCGCGTGCGCCGCTATTGATCCGCTCAAGCGAAGTGGCGGCCTGCTGGGCAAGATCGGCGCCATTTTTGGCCTGCCCGGTGCCGGCCTCGATACTGATAATCGCACTTTGCGTCTCGCCTTGAATCGCACTGATCATCTGGCTGATTTCGCCGGTTGCCTTGGCCGTGCGTTCGGCAAGTTTGCGTACTTCGTCAGCAACGACGGCAAATCCTCGCCCCTGCTCGCCGGCTCGCGCAGCTTCAATGGCTGCATTGAGCGCCAGCAGATTGGTCTGATCGGCAATTTCGCGAATGGTCTGAACGATGCCGCTGATCGCCTTTGAACGCTCACCCAGGGCATGAACTACCTGCGCCGACTGGGTTACCGAATTCGAAATTCGTTCCATTTCAGCCGACGCGTTGTGCACAATCGTCATGCCCTCTGCCGAGAGATTGCTGGAGGACTCCGACAGGCCGGCCGTCTCACTGGCATTCTGGCTGACCTGATTCAGGTTTTCAGTCAATTGTGTCATGGCGCTGGCTGTCGCCAGTGCCGCGTCGCGCTGCTGGTCCGACCCCGAAGCGACACGATTGGCTTCGCCAATCAGCTTCTGCGAAGCGTGGGCGACTTCGATCGAATTAAAAAAAACCTTGCCGATGATCGTTTGAAAACTTTCCATCAGCCTGTTGAATTCTTCCGCTGTCCTGGCGATCTCGTCGTCACCTTCGACCACGGCACGCTGCGTCAGGTCGCCATCCAGATACATGCGTCCGATCGCCCCGCGCAACAAATTCAGGCGTCGGACCAACCCGGTCTCAACCAGCAACCCAAGGAGGACGGCGACCAGCACCAGCAGGCCAAAAGCAATGCCCCAGCCCTGCATTCCGTCACCAAAGACCTTGACCGCCAGCCACGCCAGCAACCCGGCTGCCACCACCTGCAACAACATCGCCGCTCGAATCCTCCAAGCCACACCATTCATTTTCAACCTCCGGAAACATTATATTTTTCAACGAATAACAGTCTAAAGCGGATCGTGCAATCTCCGGCAAGTTATTTGATGCGGCCGTGATGTCCAGCACAGCAGAAAATCAACATCTTTAACGTCAAGATACCGATTCAATTTGGTATGACCGAGAATGCTAAATCAGCGAAATTTCCAGGAATTAACCAAGGTCAAAATATATGGCAACGTCAACCGATTGGTTCTATTGGGCAATTCTATCTGCGGTTTTTGCGGCACTGACTGCCATTTTTGCCAAGATCGGAATTCAGGATATCGATTCCGATCTTGCAACCTTGATCCGTACTGCGATCATCATCGTCGTACTGGCGATGTACGTGGCTTGTACGGGCAAGTGGTCCAACCCGTTTGAACTTGCGTCGAAGACTTGGCTGCTCATTGGCTTGTCCGGCTTGGCCACCAGTGCATCTTGGGTATGTTACTTGCGGGCACTCAAGACAGGAGTTGCATTCAAGGTGGCGCCGGTAGACAAGCTCAGCCTCGTTCTGGTGGCTGTGTTGGCATCACATTTCTGGGTGAATGGCCATCATTTCGCGAGTGGTCGGGTATTGCTATGGATTTCAAGCGTGGACACTGCTGCTGTATTTGGCTCTTTTTTTCTCATTCAAAAAATCCGATGAATGCTTTGGCAACCGATCCCAGTTTTTTTCGATCTGGATTCTTGCTTCCATTTGCTTGTTATCGCTGTCGGCAGGGAAACGACCCTCGTATCTTCTCATGCTGTACCCAGCGGCGGCAGCCTTGACGGCGCTTTTAACAGTGGCAACAATCGCCAGCTATGCTGAAGCGCTAGGGCGCCTGTCGTGCAAGGCCTGCAATGGCTAACTATTTTTTATGCTTTGGTGTTTTCATTTACCATTTCAGCATTGTCTTTTATCCTGATAAAAAATGAACATTGGATTTTTGGCCGCCGGAGCCTCAATTGTTGACATTCCATTTTCCACTGACGCTCGCCCTTTAGCGATCGGCCATCAGAAAGAATTGTCTGGGTTTTGTGGCGAGTTGTGCTGTGGCCATTTTGTTTGCTATAGCGCCTACTTTAACTGGCTTGCACCGGAAAATCAGTCGAGCAAATCCGCGCGACGGGTGATGGAAAACCTTGCGAATTTTGAACGGGAAGGTCATCCAGTTGCATTATTTCAACCTACCGAGCGAATGGAGGGCGCGGCTCCTATTACCTCAGACATCGAGTACCTGTCATTGTGAGCGAAGGCGCCTTGACTGAGGCGCTGAGTGTACGGCCCAGTACGGTCGTTTTAGTTGCCGATGCCCGCTCGGAGGGCATGCTCAAACTCAAGGATGTGATGCAGTTGAGCTACGGCAACATTCGTTATCACTATTTTACAGGCAACTAGAATAGCTCCCGGACATCTGAAAATTACTTTCAAAATTGATGAATATCATGCGGTACGGGCGCCCGCTCGGTATACTTGCTACTTCAAACCGATAGAATTTTTTCATGCGGCAGAAAAAAATACCCGAACTCGTTTGCCCTGCCGACAGCCTGCCGGCGCTCAAGGCGGCGGTGGACAACGGGGCCGATACGGTCTATATCAGCTACCGGAACGATACCAACGCGCGCAATTTCGCCGGCCTTAACTTTGACCCCAAGGCGATGGTCGAGGGCATCCGCTACGCCCACGCGCACAACAAGCAGGTGCTGATGGCGATCAACACCTTTCCGCAGCCGGGACGCGAGGCGGACTGGCACATGGCCATCGATGGCGCCGCCGATCTGGACGTCGATGCGGTCATTCTGACCGACATCGGGCTGCTCGACTACGCCCGCAAGCGCCACCCCGACTTGCGTCTGCACCTCTCGGTCCAGGGCTCGGCGACCAGCTATGAAGCGGTTAATTTCGCGCATCGCGAGTTTGGTGTGCGGCATGCGGTGCTGCAGCACGTGCTGACACTGGCTCAGGTCGAACTGGTGATCAAAAACACGCCAGTCTAAATCGAAATCTTCGGCTTCGGCAGCCTGTGCGTGATGAACGAGGGGCGCTGCTGGCTGTCCTCTTACGCCACGGGTGAGTCGCCCAATACCGTCGGCGCCTGTTCGCCGGCCAAGTACGTCAAATGGGAAAAGTCGCCGGGGCAGATGTCCACCCGCCTCAACGGCATCCTGATCGACCGCTGCGCTGACAACGAACCCCCCGCCGGCTACCCGACGCTGTGCAAGGGCCGTTTCGAGGTCAACGGCGACACCTATTACGCGCTGGAAGAGCCAACCAGCCTGAACGTGATCGAGATCCTGCCGGAAATCGCCAGGATCGGCGTTTCCGCGATCAAGGTCGAGGGTCGCCAACGCAGCCCGACCTATGTCGCACAGGTCACGCGCAGCCTGCGCGCCGCGCTGGATGTACTTGCCAGCGACAGTGAGCACTACCACGTGCAGCCGGCCTGGCAGGCCGATCTGGCCAGGGTTTCCGAAGGCACCCAGGCTACCCTGGGCGCGTATAACCGGCCATGGCGCTGATTATTTTAACCGCTTACGACGCAGAGATCGCAGAGGCGCAGAGAACGCAGAGATTGAAAAATCTCGAATTATGCCTTGCTCTGCGGCCTCTGCGCCTCCGCGATCTCTGCGTTAAAAGAGGTGTTTATGAAACTCGCTTTAGGCCTGCTGCTTTACTTCTGGCCGAAACAGGAAGTGCTCGAGTTTTACGCCGGGATGGGGCAGATCGACGCGATTGACATCATTTACGTCGGCGAGGTGGTTTGCTCGCGCCGTCAGCAAGTGCGGGTTACCGACTGGATCGGTTTGGCGCGTGACCTGGCCGACGCCGGCAAGGAAGTCGTCGTTTCCGCGCAAGCCCTGCTTGAATCTGAAAACGATCTCAAGGTCTTGCGCCGCCTCATGGATGAGGCGGGCTGCAAGGTCGAGGCCAACGATCTGGGCGCAGTGAATATTGCCGCCGGGCGCCCATTTGTTGCCGGACCGCACCTGAACATCTATAACGCAGCGACGCTGGCGACCTTTGCCCTGCTGAACGCGCACACCCAAGGAGCGTCCTGAGGGTGGAAATCGGCAGAAAAACCACCGCAAAGCAGCCTGATCACTCACAGAAAAAAATGGTTTC
>JAYSZS010000168.1:0-10290 GCA_043737935.1 Propionivibrio sp.
GATGCGCTTTAGGGGCAAAAGTCCAGACCCCGAACCGCACGATACCGGCTGAAATAACCTCCTTTCGCTTTCTTGTCCTTTAACCGCACCGTTGGCGATTAGGCATGATTTTTAAAATGAGAATTGCTGACATCAGCGTTTGCTTGATGCGACGCTGTTGAAAACCGCTTATAATTTGCCACCCGGCCTATGAATGACCTATGGTGTTTTCCATAGGTTCTTAGTGGGCCAAATTACTGTTCACGGCACCGTCGATATTCATTTGAGTTTGTTCGTGAAAATGCTTTCTCACCCAACCAAGCTGACGCTATATCCGCTGCCCATCTTGGGACAGCGTTCTTTGGCATGGAGAAAACGATGACCTGCACTCGGCTTTTGTCCAACGCAGGAAGTGTGCATGACCTGCGTGGTTTTACCGACCAATCGGAGTCACGCCTATGCCTTGCTGCTGATAACCGTTTAACAGCACGCTTGGCGGTAATCATAACTTGTGTAATGCTATTCTCTGTTCCGGCCCAGCCTGGCTTTGCATCCGCTTTGTGCATAGCCGCTGCTTGCATGTAATCCTACTGGAGGACCTGATCGATGTCTGTTACCAAAAACACCCAAGTTGACGGCGTAGCGTTTCACGCTGAAATTGATGAAAAATTGTACAAATCGGTTGCCGCCGAGCCGATTACGGCAAACCACAAGGAGCTTTACAAAGCTCTGGCGCTGGTTGCACGTGATGAACTGGCGCAGCGCTGGGTCAAAACGCAGGTAGACGACCGCAAAAAGAAGGTACGTCGTATTTATTACATGTCGATGGAATTCCTGATCGGTCGCTCCCTGAACAATGCCCTTTCGGCGCTCGATCTGCGCGACAATGCAGACGCCGCCTTCTCGGCAGCCGGCGGCCCTTCGCTTACCGATCTTATCGAATGCGAACCGGATGCCGCTCTTGGCAATGGGGGTCTCGGTCGTTTGGCCGCCTGTTTCCTCGACTCGATGGCTACGCTGGAACTGCCGTCGTGGGGTTATGGCATGCGTTATGAGTATGGCATGTTTGCGCAATCGATCATCAATGGCGGACAGGTCGAGCATCCGGATTCTTGGCTGATCGATGGAACGCCATGGGAGTTTCCACGACCCGGTACGCATTTTACGGTTAATTTTGGCGGCACCGCCGAACACCACGGCGAATGGGCCGAATGGAACGCAGCCGAAGCTGTGGAAGGGCGTGCCTATGACTTTGTCATCCCAGGCCACGGTACAAAACGGGTCAGCACCCTGCGGCTGTGGAAAGCCGGAGCACCAGCTCAGATTGATCTAAACGCTTTCAACTCCGGTGACTACGCGCGCGCCGCCGAATTCAAGAACCGCTTCGAGAACATTTCCTGGGTACTTTACCCGAACGACACAACTTCCGCAGGTCGCGAATTGCGTCTGCGCCAGGAATATTTCTTTGTCTCCGCATCGCTGCAGGATATTATTTTCCACCACTTGGAAGAATACGGCATTCTTCATAATCTGGCTGATCAGGTCGCCATTCACCTCAACGATACCCATCCGGCAATCAGCGTCGCCGAACTGATGCGACTGCTTTGCGACGAGCACGGAATGCTGTGGTCTGAGGCCTGGAGTCAATGCACGCGCATCTTCTCCTACACCAATCACACCCTGATGCCCGAGGCACTGGAAACCTGGCCGGTAGGCCTGATGAAATATCTTTTGCCGCGCCATATGGCAATCATCTATCGCATCAACAAGGACTTTCTCAAGGAAGTTGCACTTCGCTTTCCTGGCGACATTGATCTTATTCGTCGTGTTTCGCTGATTGATGACAGCGATGGCAACGAAGACAGCAAACGGGTACGCATGGCACACCTGAGTATCGTTGGCAGCCATCGGGTCAATGGTGTTTCACAATTGCATTCGGATCTGATGGTGCAGACAATTTTTGCCGATTTTGCCAAGCTTTACCCGAATCGTTTTCATAACAAAACCAACGGCGTCACTCCACGCCGTTGGCTGGCACAAGCCAACCCAGGGCTGGCGCGTCTGCTCGACACGCGTCTCGGCAACGACTGGCGGCTTAATCTTGACCGCCTGCAGGACTTACGATCGCTCGCTGTCAACGAGGGTTTCCGAACAGAATTTGCCGCTGCCAAACTGGGTAACAAGCTGCGGCTGGCTGACTACATCAAGCGCGAGACGGGCGTCATCCTGAATCCGGATAGCCTGTTCGACGTGCAGGTCAAGCGTATTCATGAATACAAGCGGCAACTTCTCAATGTTCTTCATGTCATTACCCGCTATAACGCAATCCTGCACGGACTGGCCGACAATGCCGCTCCACGCTGCGTGATTTTTGCCGGCAAGGCGGCCTCCTCGTATCACATGGCCAAGCAGGTGATCCGGCTGATTCACGATGTCGCCAGCGTAATCAATAACGATCCGCGCACGCAAGAAAAGCTGAAAGTAGTTTTCGTCCCCAATTATGGCGTTTCAATAGCAGAACTGATCATGCCGGCGGCCGATTTGTCCGAACAGATTTCCACCGCAGGAACCGAGGCTTCTGGCACCGGCAACATGAAGTTCTCGATGAACGGGGCGCTGACCATTGGCACCGAGGATGGTGCCAACATCGAGATTCGGGACAACGTCGGCGCTGAAAATATTTTCATCTTCGGCAACACCACGCCACAAGTCGAAGCGATCAGGAAATCAGGCTACGATCCGAGATCGATTTACCATAACAATTCAATGCTCAATGAAGCGTTGAACAAGCTCGACGGCGGATTCTTTTCTCCAAATGACCGCAAGCGTTATCACGATGTCTTCAATTGCCTGGTGAATTACGGTGACCACTATCTGTTGCTCGCCGACTATGCGGAATACATAACAGCACAAGCCAGTGTTGATGAGCTCTATTTGACGCCAGCCGAGTGGCATCGCAAAGCCATACTCAACGTCGCCGGCATGGGTAGCTTTTCGTCTGACCGAACTATACGTGACTACGCCATCGACACCTGGAATATGGGCTCGCTTCTGAAGAAGGCGTGATAATGCTCAGCAAGGCAGAAGTTATCTCCCTTTGCTGTGGCGAACACGGCAACCCCTTTGCCGTCCTCGGACTGCACGCCGGTGCCAAAGGTCGTCTCTGGTTGCGTAGCCTGCAACCCGGCGCGGAATCGGTTGCCGTGATCGATGCCGATAGCGGACAGGTGCTGGTCGAACTCACTCAGCGCAAGATTGACGCGCTGGGGGAGGCCTCAGGGTTTTTCGAGGCGTCGATTCTCGGCCGCAACATTCCTTTCAACTATCGGCTACGGATTGTCTGGCCCGACGACGTCCAGGAGATTGATGACCCTTACCGGTTTCCCACGGTTCTCGGCGAGCTTGACGTCTGGCTGCTGGCTGAAGGTTCGCACCTGCGCCCCTATGAACGCCTCGGCGCACATTTGCGGGAAATCGACGGTGTCCAGGGAACCGCATTTGCCGTCTGGGCTCCTGATGCCCAACGTGTCAGCATCGTCGGCGACTTTAACTCCTGGGATGGCCGTCGCCACCCCATGCGTCTGCGGCGTGAATGTGGTGTCTGGGAACTCTTTCTGCCTGGCGTTGGGGCAGGGGCCTGTTACAAGTTTGAAATCCGCACGCTCGATGGCCATGTGCTCACACAGAAGGCCGATCCCTATGGCTTTGCCGCCGAACTGCGTCCGGCAACGGCCTCGATCGTCAGCCCGTTACCGCAGATTGCATCGCGCTCAACTGTGGCCGCCGGCAACAAACTGAGCCGACCGGTATCGATCTACGAAGTCCACCTTGGTTCCTGGCGGCGAGCCGATGACGGCGGCTTTCCGGACTGGCAGCGTATAACTCAAACACTGATTCCCTACATTGTCGACCTCGGTTTTACGCACCTGGAGCTATTGCCGATTTCGGAACACCCGTTCGACGGCTCATGGGGCTATCAACCGCTCGGCATTTACGCGCCAACAGCACGCTTCGGTTCCCCACAGGGTTGTTGTGATTTTGTGGCGGCCTGCCACACCGCGGGTATCGAGGTCATCGTTGATTGGGTACCGGCGCATTTCCCGACCGACGAACACGGCCTCAGCAACTTTGACGGAAGGCCGCTCTACGAACACGCCGACCCGCGTGAAGGCAAGCACCAGGACTGGGGAACGCTGATTTACAACTTTGGCCGGCGCGAGGTGTTCAATTATCTGGTCGGCAACGCCCTCTTCTGGATCGAGCATTACGGCGTTGATGGTCTACGCGTCGATGCCGTAGCCTCGATGCTCTACCGTGATTACAGCCGCTCTCACGGCGAGTGGATACCCAATATCTACGGTGGCCGGGAAAACATTGAAGCGGTTCATTTCCTGCGCCGAATGAACGAAACCCTTGGGCAGGAATGCCCGAACGCGGCAACCTTTGCCGAGGAATCGACGGCTTGGCCCGCAGTAACCCGTCCGCCGTCGATGGGCGGACTGGGCTTTCACTACAAGTGGAACATGGGCTGGATGCATGATATTCTTGCCTACATGGCGCACGAGCCGATTTATCGCCGTTATCATCACAACCAATTGACCTTCGGCCTGCTCTACGCCTTTACAGAAAATTTTGTCTTGCCCCTGTCGCACGACGAGGTGGTGCACGGCAAGGGCTCGCTGATCGGCAAAATGCCCGGTGACTATGGGCAGAAATTCGCCAATCTGCGTCTACTCTATGGCTTCATGTGGGGGCATCCAGGCAAGAAGTTGCTGTTCATGGGTGGTGAGTTTGGTCAGTGGAGTGAGTGGAATGATGCCAGCTCACTTGACTGGGCTTTGCTCGACTTCCCGCAGCACGAAGGCGTACGACGCCTGGTCAGGGATCTTAACCGGCTCTATCGCAATACCCCGGCATTGCACGAAATTGATTTCGACGCGAGCGGATTTGAGTGGATTTCTCCCAACGACGCCGAAAACTCGGTGATCGCATTCATCCGTCGCGGCTTTAACCGTTCGCGTGTAATTCTTTGCGTTTGTAACTTCACTCCCGTCGTTCGCCACAACTACCGAATCGGCGCCCCTGGCCCGGGCGTGTACCGCGAGCGCATCAATACTGACTCAGAATTTTACGGAGGTAGCAATGTCGGCAACGAATTCGGCAAGGTTGATGCCGAGCAGATTCCTGCACACGGCCATGAATGGTCAATCGCGATGACGATACCACCCCTGGCCACGGTATTTCTTGAATGGGAACAGTGAATATCACCGCCGGCCTGAAAGAAGGTCGTCCATGGCCGCTCGGAGCCCACTGGGATGGCGCTGGAGTCAATTTCACCCTGTTTTCGGCACACGCCGAACGAGTGGAGTTGTGTATCTTCGATGGCGGCACAATGCATTCGCTGCCCCTTCCCAAATGCACCGACCAAGTCTGGCACGGTTATCTTCCTGGTGCCATACCGGGCCTCTGTTACGCTTTTCGCGTGCATGGCCCGAACGTACCCGGTCATCGCTTTGACCCGCGCCGTCTGCTCCTCGATCCTTATGCACGTGAACTCACCGGTGATTTTTCCTATGAGCCACACCCAGGCTCCGCCAACGGCCTGAAAGCCTGCGTGGTTAATGAGGCTTTCGACTGGGGTAGCGATGGGCCTCCGGCGATTCCCTGGGCCGACTCGGTTTTTTATGAAATTCATGTCAAAGGGGCAACGCAGCGACATCCCGATGTTCCCGAAGACCTGCGAGGGACCTATGCCGGACTGGCCTCACCTGCCATGCTTGAGCATTTCAAGCGACTCGGCATCACCGCCGTCAACCTCCTGCCGGTGCATGGTTTCATCGACGAGGAACGCCTGGTGAATATGGGCCTGACCAACTACTGGGGCTATAACACCCTTGCCTTTTTTGCGCCTGAGCCGCGCTATGCCGCGCGCGCAGGCGGTCAATCGGTCATCTCCGAATTCCGTTCGATGGTGCGTTCGCTGCATGACGCCGGAATCGAAGTCATCCTCGACGTTGTTTTCAACCATACCGCCGAGACCGACGAATCCGGACCAACCGTCTCTTTTCGTGGCATCGATAACTCCAGCCATTACCGCCTACCGGTCTTTGACCTGAACAGCTACGAAAATTTCAGCGGCTGCGGCAACACCCTTAACCTGGCCCATCCCCGCGTTCTGCAGATGGTCATGGACGCCCTGCGCTACTGGGTTGGCGAAATGCATGTGGACGGCTTTCGTTTCGATCTGGCTGCCGCACTCACCCGCGACAGCAGCTTTCTAGCCGCCGTCAGACAGGATCCCTTGCTGGCACAGGTGAAGCTGATTGCCGAACCCTGGGACTTGGGGCCCGATGGCTATCATCTGGGACGCTTCCCCCCTGGCTGGTCAGAATGGAACGACCGATTTCGCGATGTCGCTCGGGCATTCTGGCTGACCGGTGAAGTCGAACCGGCCGTAATGGCACAACGCCTGGCCGGCTCGAGCGAGATATTCCGCTACTCAGGACGGGCACCGCAAGCCGGAATCAATTTCATTACCGCCCATGATGGTTTTACCTTGCGTGACCTTGTCAGTTATCAGCACAAGCATAATGATCTCAATGGCGAGAACAACCGCGATGGACATGGACACAACCTCTCCTGGAATTGCGGTGAAGAAGGCGAGAGTGCAGACCCGATTGTCCTGGAAAGGCGTTATCACCTGCAGCGTGCGCTGCTGGCTACGCTTTTTGTGGCACAGGGTGTGCCGATGTTGCAGGGCGGCGATGAGCTCGGCCGTACGCAGTCCGGCAACAACAATGCCTACTGCCAGGACAACGAGCTGACCTGGCTCGACTGGCGACATGCCAACACTGCCCTGATCGATTTCACCGCCGGACTGATCGGCTTGCGGAAGCGCTTTTCACAACTTCGACGTCGTGCCTGGTTAACCGGTGAAACCAATGAGCAAGGGCAGCGCGACATTATCTGGTGGCATCCGGGCGGGCGCGAGATGACTGATAATGACTGGCATTCGCCTCCTCGGGGCGCCTTGGGTCTGGTTCTTGCGCCCGAAGACACGGGCAATACACAGACGAATTCTGAAACACTTCTGGTTCTGATCAACCGGGATTCGGACGCCCAGACCTTCCATCTGCCGCCGGGATCCTGGCGGCAGATCTGCGATAGCAGCAGCGATACTCCTTTTGCATTATTGTTGTCCCGTCAGGACAAAACTATAGTGCCTGCACGAAGCGTGCAACTACTTTCGCAGGAATAACGCCATGGCATTTCACCGACAGAGCGGGATCCTGCTCCACCCGACCTCACTTCCTGGGCCGCATGGTTCAGGTGATCTTGGATCATCGTCCTATCACTTTGTCGACTGGCTGGTAACGGCCAGTCAAACCTTGTGGCAGGTTTTACCTCTCGGCGGCATTGGACCAGGCAACTCGCCCTACATGAGTCCTTCAGCCTTTGCTGGCAATGAGTTGTTGATTGATTTGACTCAGTTGCGTGATGCCGGATGGCTGACTGATGCAGATATCATTCCTGATCCGGCTTTCCAGGATGGACGCATCAATTACCCGGCGGTGCTGAAATATCGCATGGCGCATCTGCGTTTGGCGTCCAGAAAATTTTTCACCGACGTCCGACATGAAGCTCGCAAATCATTCTCGGCGTTCTGTATCGACGCGAGCGACTGGCTTGATGATTACGTCTTGTTTATGGCATTGGACAAAAAATATGGCGCGGTCTGGCAGGAGTGGCCGGCGGCGCTGGCGCAACGCAAGCCAAAAGCATTGCAGGAAGCGGCGGTAGCGCTAGCCGACGAATGCGACTTCTGGCGCTTCTGCCAGTGGTGCTTCTACAGCCAATGGGCTGCACTCAAGGATTACGCCAATAATCGCGGCATTGAAATCATTGGCGACATGCCAATTTTTGTTTCTCCCCACAGCGCCGACGTATGGGCCAATCAATCATTATTCGATCTGGATAACAAGGGGCAACCACGCGTCATTGCCGGGGTGCCGCCCGATTACTTCAGCGCTACCGGACAACGCTGGGGTAATCCCCTGTACAAGTGGCTGGCTCATGAAGAGGAAAACTACCGCTGGTGGGTTGAACGCTTGCGCGGCACACTGGCGCTCTGCGATATCGTACGCATCGACCATTTCCGTGGATTTGATTCCTGCTGGGAGATCCCTGCCGACGCCGAAACTGCGGTTAATGGAAAATGGCTGCCTGGACCGGGAGTTGCCCTGTTCAACGCATTGCGCGAAGCACTGGACAAGCGGCAAGACCCAAGCCAGGACGGACTCAGAATCATCGCCGAGGATCTTGGCATCATTACACCCGAAGTTGCCGCCCTGCGCCAGGCCATTGGCTTGCCCGGCATGCGCATCCTGCACTTCGCCTTTGACGGACACGCCGACAATCCGTATCTACCGCACAACTTCGAATCCAATACCGTCGTCTATACCGGCACTCACGACAACGATACCACTAGGGGCTGGTGGGCTGCGCTTCCTGCACACGAGCATGATTACATTCGGCGCTACCTCGGTATCAGCGGCGAGAGTATCGAATGGGATCTGATCCGTGCCGCTTCTGCCTCAGTTGCTGCGCTTTCCGTCATACCCATGCAAGACGTTCTCGGACTCGATTCTGCTTCCCGCATGAACCAGCCGGGGCTGTCTGAAGGTTGTTGGGAGTGGCGTTTCAGTTGGAATCAGGTGGCGCCATGTCACGCCGATCGCCTTGCCGAAGTGGCTCGACTTTATGGTCGCATGCCAAGACGCCGCTCGGACATACATTCACTACCGGGCCACAAAACCTGAAGCAAGCCAACCCACAGGCAAAGCTAAAAAACAACTGTTTAAGATTGTTAAAACATGCTAATGCAGTATAATTAAGTTGTTGGTTTACATTAAAATCAATCTTTCCATATTTAAAAGGACAGAATCATGGCCGAGACAAGCACTAAAGCAAGCACCAAAAAAGCGGTGACCAAGCCCGTCGTTGCCCGCGCCAAGCCCGAAGTCATAAAGCCCGCTATGGTCACCAGTGTCAAGCCTGCAATCAAACCTGCCGCCGCCAGTGCCAAGCCCGCAGTGAACGAACCCGCTGTCGTCAAAAAGCCGGCCACCGCCAAAACCGCAGATGCAAAACCTGCTGTCAAGACAACGGTAGCAAGCAAGGTAATGATCGTCAGTGATGAGCAGCGTTACCGCATGGTCGCCGAAGCGGCCTATTATCATGCTGAACGCAACCAGTTCAAGAGCGACCACGTACGTAACTGGATTGACGCTGAAAGAGATATTGCTGCACTGCTCAGTGGGGGCAAGTAGTCTGCTTACGGTAAAGTAAATATCTCCAGTACCCTTTGGTAATAACTACTGCCGGCTGTAGTGCGCGCTAGTGGTGCATCGATAAGCTTTCAACTCCAGGAACGAGATCGTTTCCTGACGACCGCGATCAAGCCTTCAATCGACTCGACTTGATTCCAACCAACTCACAGACTGTGGTAAAGCTGCTCATAGTGATCTGCAGAATCACCCCATGAGAAATCCTGCAACATTGCCCGCCGCTGGACTTGATGCCAGGCGGTCTCGTCACGATAGAGAGCACAGGCCTCATGGATAGACTCGCCGATGCCATGAGGATCGACTTCTTCAAAAACAAAACCGGTTGCGCTGTCTGACTGCAGGTTGTTCGGGGTCGCATCGACCACCGTATCGGCAAGACCACCAACTCGGTGTACCAGCGGCAAAGTGCCGTAATGCAACGCATAAAGCTGTGTCAGCCCACACGGTTCGAAACGTGAGGGAACCAGAAGCACATCAGCTCCTGCAAAGTAGCGATGTGCCATGGCTTCGTCATAACCGACAAAGGCTGCGACCCTTTCCGGATTAGACGCCGCCGTATGGCGGAATCCCTCTTCCAGATAATCATCCCCGGTTCCGAGGACGGCCAACTGAGCACCCTCGCCAAGCAGTTCTGGCAAAGCGGCCAACAGCAAATCCATTCCCTTTTGCGAAAAAAGCCGACTGACGACAGCGAACAACGGCCCTTCTGCCTGCTTGGACAGCCCGAGTTATGACTGCAACGCAAGCTTGCAGGCCATTTTCCCCTTGAGTTTGTCCACCCTGTAGGGCTTGGCAATATCGGGTCTTCCGGATTCCAGATCTCGGGGTCTACACTCTCGGGGTCTACACCATTGAGAATACCAAAGAGATCGCCAGCTCGGTCACGCAGAACTCCATCAAGGCCACAACCGAATTTCGGCGTACGGATTTCGCGGGCGGAGGTCGGGCTCACCGTTGTTATCTT
>JAYSZS010000169.1:0-1849 GCA_043737935.1 Propionivibrio sp.
AGGTCGACAACACGTCCGGATTCAGGTGCGTTTTCTGCAAAACGAAACACCAGGTCGAGATCAGCCGGCGGCACATGGCCAGTCGCCTTCGCAGGCCACTCGACCAGGCAAATGGAATCTTCCCGGAAATATTCGCCCAGACCGGCATCATCAAACTCTTCTGGATTATTGAAACGATAAAAATCAAAGTGGTACCAGTATAAGCTCGAAACTACGTAAACTTCAACCAGAGTGTAAGTAGGGCTTTTCACCGGCCCGGTGTGGCCCAGTCCGCGCAACAGGGCACGGGCGAGCGTGGTTTTCCCTGCCCCCAGTTCGCCTTCAAGCCAGACGACCATGCCGGGAACGAGCAATGGCGCCAGTTCGCGCCCGAGGGCGAGGGTTGCCGCCTCGTCCGGCAAACACAGGGTTAGCGCTGATGGGTGACAAAGCGGACGATCAACAGGACTATGATGCGGGCTATGCAAGAGAAGAACTCCGATACGAACGCGTCGGCGGCAAATGCCTGGCGCCAGGTCGATTTTGTCGCGCTGGTCATCAAGATCAAAAGCTGGGGGGAGGATCTGGGCTTTGCCGAAATCGGCATCGCCAGCGCCGATGTTTCAACCGCCACCCCCAGACTGTTACGCTGGCTTGAACTCGGTCGCCATGGCGAAATGGATTATATGGCCAAACACGCCGGGCTGCGTGCCCGACCGGAGGCTCTGCTGCCCGCTACACAATCGGTCATTTCGGCGCGGCTGCCTTATTGGCCACAGGAGGCCATAGGAAGTAAGCAGGTACTGGCTGACAGCGAAGCGGGTTACATCTCGCGTTATGCGCTGGGTCGCGATTACCACAAGACGATTCGTCAGCGCTTGCAGAAACTGGCCGGGCGAATCGGCATTGAAATCAGAGATTGTGGATCGCCAGAAGGTTTTACTTCGCCTTTTGCCTACCGTGTCTTCTCCGACTCAGCGCCGGTACTTGAGATTGAATTTGCGCGCCAGTCGGGCATTGCCTGGCGCGGTAAAAATACGCTATCGCTCACCCGCCAGGGATCATGGCACTTTCTCGGCGAAATCTACACCACCCTGCCCCTGCCGCCGGACACGCCGATCAACGAGCACTGCGGCTCGTGCCGGCGCTGCCTGGACGCCTGCCCGACGGCCGCTATCGTCGCGCCCTATGAGGTCGATGCCCGCTTGTGCATTTCCTATCTGACCATCGAGCTGCCGGGTGCCATCCCGGTCGAACTGCGGTCGCTGATCGGCAACCGCATCTATGGCTGCGACGACTGCCAGCTCTGTTGCCCATGGAACGATTTTGCACAACTTGGAGATCCTGATTTTGCCGTGCGCAACGGTCTCGATTCGACACCGCTCGCCGAACTCTTCGCCTGGAGCAAAGAGGAATTCGAGAGCCGCCTGGCGGGCAGCCCGATTCGCCGCATCGGTCATCAGCGCTGGCTGCGCAACATTGCCGTCGCGCTGGGTAACTCGGCAGGCTCAGCGACGACGTTGGCTGCGCTCATGGCGCGCCAGGATGATCCTTCGGCACTGGTGCGAGAGCATGTCAGTTGGGCGCTGACCCGTTGTCAGCGCAAATAATTGCTCAGCAATTCTCATTTTGAAATCAGGTTGTTCTACGGAGGGTTTTAACTGGACAACGGCGGCTGTCTTCAACCCGGTATCGGGCGGGTCGAGGCGTTTGAGCATGAACTGCATCAGGTGATCCCAGTCATCGAAAGGCAGATACTGGATCAAGGCACACAAATGCTCGAAGAAGGTTCGTCGAGAAGGGAGCAAATCGCGCACGGCACGGTAGGATCCATCGATCCAGTCAAGGGTGGTATGCACCAGGAAGGCCA
>JAYSZS010000170.1:0-1846 GCA_043737935.1 Propionivibrio sp.
CGATGGCCAGTTTCTCAAAGCCGGATTTGACCGGCGCCGGATCAACGAATGCCACGGTTCGATCCATCACCTGCAATGCCTGGCCGGGTGCACCGGGGAAATCTGGGCTGCCGATGACTGCCGCCCCGAAATCGACGAGGAACATTGCCTGCTGACCTCGGACTTCCCCAAGTGTCCGCACTGCCAGGGCATGGCGCGACCGAACATCCTGATGTTCGGCGACGGGGGCTGGATGGAGCAGCGCGCTGCAGAGCAGAGCCGGCGCATGAGCGCGTGGCTGCGCCAGGTTAAGCGACTGCTGGTGATCGAGATCGGTGCCGGCACCAACATACCGACGGTTCGTCTCATGGGTGAATCGCTGCCCGGTAGACTGATCCGCATCAACCCGAGCGAGCCGGATATGGGCGAGGGGAAGGGGGTGTCGATCGCCGGTGGCGGGCTGCAGGCCTTGTGCGGCATCGAGTTGGCCTTGAGTCGGCTACCGTAGCGTAGCCTGGCTGTGCGCCACGAGACTTTCTTCGCGACAATGTTTACTAACCGATAGTCTCGATGTGCTCGATCATCAACTGCGGTGTCTGCACGCCGTTGTAGTCGTTGATCGCCAGCCGGTAAGCGGCGCGGATGGTGTGGCCGGGCGCAGCGCTGAAGTTGAACTGGATCGCATCGAGGCGCTGCTGACCTTTGCGCAGGCGCAGCTTGAGGTGCTTTTCCTTGAGCACGCGCTGGTTTTCGACGACGAACTCGTCTTCGAAGATCGGTGCCGGGAAGCCTTGTCCCCAGACCTCGTTTTCCAGCAGGCGGACGGTAGTGATCGAGACGTATCCGGATTCCAGCCCGCCGTCGGTTTCCAGCGTGCGCGTCAGGTCGGCTGATGACAGCAACTCACCAGCGATCTGCGCGAACAGTTCGCGGAAGTGCGGGAAATCGATTTCCCTGATTGTCGCGCCGGCGGCCATGGCGTGGCCGCCAAAGCGCAGCAGCATGGCGGGCGCTCGTTTGGCAACGAGGTCAAGCGCATCTCTCAGATGCAGGCCCGGGATCGAGCGACCGGAGCCCTTGACTTCGCCATTCTCGCCCCGCGCGAAGGCGAACACCGGGCGGTGCAGCTTCTCCTTGATGCGCGCGGCAAGGATGCCGACAACGCCCTGATGCCACTCCGGGTCGAATAAGGCGACGCCAGCCGCTTCGCCAGCCGCTTTGCCAGCCCTTTCGCCAGCCCTTTCATCAGCCCCTTCGCCGGTCTCCAGCATTTCAAGGTGGATCAGCGCCTGATCCTGCATTGCGGATTCGATGTCCTTGCGTTCACGGTTGAGCGCATCAAGCTGTTGCGCGATGTTCAGCGCACGCGCTTGATCATCGGTAATCAGCGATTCAATACCGAGCGACATGTCGGCAAGTCGACCGGCGGCATTCAGTCGCGGGCCGACGATAAAGCCCAGATCAAGACTTGTGGCCGTGGCCGGATCGCGCCCGGCGGCACGAAAAATGGCGCGCAGGCCGGGTGTCAGTTGGCCTTCGCGCATCCGTTTCAGCCCTTGATTGACGAGGATGCGATTGTTGTGGTCGAGTTGCACGACGTCGGCCACCGTGCCCAGCGCAACGAGGTCGAGCAGCGCCGCGAGGTTCGGTTCCTTGCGGCTGTTGCCTTCGGCAAACCAGCCGCGCTTGCGAAGTTCGGCACGCAGCGCGAGCATCACGTAAAACATGACGCCGACACCGGCAATACATTTGCTCGGGAAGCCGCAACCCGGCTGGTTCGGGTTGACGATGCAGTCCGCCGCCGGCAGTTCGGCGGCAGGCAGGTGGTGGTCGGTGATCAGTGTGGCGATGCCCAGTTCGTTGGCGC
>JAYSZS010000171.1:0-4579 GCA_043737935.1 Propionivibrio sp.
GGATGTCTTCGGCGCTGTGCCAGTCATTCTCGTCGCCGCTACGCAGGATGTTGCGCGTTGTTGTATTGGTCGGCGTAGCGCCGATGGTATTGAACTGGCGTGCATCGCCGACGATCCAGAGCAGTTCGCTGTGATCCTTGCCGCGTATCCAGTGGCAGGCAACGGCAGTGTTTTTTCGGGCAGTCTTGCGCAGCAAGCGATAGAGCATCTCCAGCCCTTGCTGGGTGATGGGCGTTTGCCAGGTACGTTCGCCACGCCGTTCGGCGAATTGGTCGATGATCCGCCGAGTCTCGGTTAGCGCGTTCTTGGAACACTGTGAAATCAGCAGGATGTTCATCAGGTGGGCTTACCGACTTCAATGGCAATCGACTTGACCGTGTCAATCATGAAGTCGAGGGCTTCTGCGCGCGTCAGGCTTTCTATGCAGGCTTGGCGAAAGCTCTGCTCGTCGTCGCCACGCAAGGCAGAAACGAAGGCTTGGGGAAGAATAATCGCGTCTTTGACGAGGTCGGCGATGTCAAAGACCAGGCCGCCGCGTCGGGTCTTGCCATGCAGTACCGCTAGACCGTGTGGGAGACCAAGAACCCAGGCTGCGGTAGCACCAAGACCGTAGGCGAGGTAGTTGCCATGATCGAGGAAGCGGTTGGCAGCGTCGGAACCACTGCCGTTCTTGGCGCGAACGAAATCGCCGTAGTCGGTGGCATCGCAAGCCAGCTTGTATAACTTTTTCGTGAGACGCGCTTCTTCGGTGAGCAGGGAGGTATTGTCGGTAGCCCGTTCGATCTGGTGAAAGGAGAGTTCCAGTGCAGCCTGTAGTCTTTCGCGAGCCACATGGAAGCCTGTGTCGGCGAGTGCGCGGTTATCGCTCCAGTGTGCAGCGACACGCGTAAGACGCGCACTTTGAATCGCTTTTGCGGCTTGCAGGCGGCGCGCTTCGTCGAACCAAAAACCGACCCAGTGCTGCAGGTACTCGGTGGGTCGATATTCGCTTTGCGGCGAGAACCACGCCACTTCTATATCCATTTCGTTGGCGCTGAATAGCGGCGTGCCGCCACCCCCGGAGAATCCCACCATGACGCCAGCTTTGGCCAGCTCGCGCATCGCTGCCTGTGTGACAGAGGTGCCGGTGCCAAGCAGGAGTACGGTGGTATTGGCAATGGGTATGTTCCAGTATAGGGATTGCTTGCCTTCGTCAGTGACGTACTCAACGCGGCCCCCGTTGACCAGTAACCGGCAGTGCTCCAGATAGTAGAGGTTAGCCCGCTTGGAGTGAAGGATCGTCTTTAGTTCGGAGGGTGTGAACTGTTCCATGGTTGAGATAAGGTTCCCTGCTGATCGCAGAATGATGGGAAATCCAAGGGCTTTCAGGAAGTATCGATGTCTATGTGCATCGCAGTCAATCGCCAATTTTGCACTAGCGTTTGTCATGTTTTGCAGACACACCCCAGAATCGCTTCCACGCACTGCCTGAGAACAGGAGAGTGGCCGATTCCCACAAATGCGGCCATGGCTTCTCGTCGTAAATGTTCGAATGGATGCAATTGGCTGAGGAGCCGACCTTTTGGTAACCGCCCTCTGCGGGATGGTCAACAAATACCCCCAAGCACGCCCCTGCATTTTTTCTGGCGAAGCGGCTCGAACCAGCAACCGGGGCCGTGGTTCTTTCTGCGAAAACTGTGTACGGTTGAAAGAAGACTTTTTCCTGGTAATTCTTTATCGCTTTGTCTCTTGGTTATTTATTTTCTGAGAGACTACAATCCTCCATTGATGATGTAAGGCCCGAATCACCGGGCAGCATTTTCCAGTCCTTGAAGAGGAATACCCGATGAAAACCACGATTTTTTTTGCTACACTGAGCGCTGCACTGATTGCCTGGCCGGCAATCGCGCAGCAAGGCCCGGCCGGCGTTCCCGGCGCTTACGGACTCGCCGAATCAGTCGCTTCCACTGCGCCCACTGCGCCCACTCCGCCCGCCATGCAGGCGCAAAGAGCGAAACGGAGCCCGGCTGATTGCAGCAATGCCAGAGATGTAGAGCAGTGCAAGGCGCGGCAAAAGGCCCACCATAAAATGCTTCAGGCCTGCAAAGACAAGTTTGGCGCGGAACGTAAACAGTGCATGCACGAGCAAGCACAGGCTGTTGACTGCACCAGGGCGCGCAACCCGCAGCAGTGTGAAAATCGCAAGCAGACCTATGCGGCGTGCCAGAACCAGCATGGCGCGCAGTTCAAGAAATGTGTACAGCAAAAGATGCCGGAAGCCGATTGCAGCAAGTCGCCCGACCCGGCACGTTGCGAGCAACACCAGAAGACACGCCTCTTATGCCAGAACAAGCTTGGGTCTGAGCACCGCCAGTGCCTGCGCGACAATCTGACTTCGAAGAAGTAATCAGCGCCCTGCGGGACTACTCAACCCGGCCTCACGCCACAATTCGACTTTGCGCTCAAAAGACAGCGTGTATGCCGGGCTGGTCGAGGGCAGGATGCAGGTGTCGTAGCCCTGTTCGCGAAACCAGCGCTCGAACTTGCCGGAGGTCTTGCCGTTGAAACCAACGCGACGCAAGCACGGCGCGCTGGTTTTGAGTCGTGAAAAATCGTTTGGAGCGGCCGCCTGAATCGCCGAATCGAGCGCCCCCTGGCGCGTGCAGCAGTGATAAACATCCCAGATGCCGATCCGATGGCTGAGCAGAGTGCGTTGCTTTTCGGCGTAATCGAGATCTGCCAAAGGCTGGCTGAGCAGCGCGCCAAGCAGGCGCCAGAACTGGTTCTGCCGGTGCGCATAATACTGCCGGGCGACGAGTGATGCAGGCGAAGGAAAGCTGCCGAGTATCAGCGTTTCAATACGCGCATCAAGAATGGGTGGCAGGCCGACAAGAAGCCCTGGAACAGGGCTCATTACAAATACCCAAATCAAATAATCGCTTCAAACGCAGAGAACGCAGAGGCGCAGAGGTCGCCGAGAAAAGCAAAATCGCTACAAAGTCGAATCCTGCCTCTGTGCCTTTGCATTTAAGGCGTTACAAGACCTACCTGGCTGACAAGGCCAGCATCAGGTCGTTGATGCGCTTGACGAATCCTGCCGGATCGTCGAGCGTTCCGCCTTCGGCCAGCGTCGCCTGCTCGAGCAGCAGGTTGGCCCAGTCGTCGAAACGCGACTCCTCGTACTTTAGACGCTGTACCGCCGGGTGTTTCGGGTTGATTTCCAGTATCGGCTTGCTTTCTGGCGCCTTCTGCCCGGCGGCCTTGAGAATGCGTGCCAGGTTGCCGCCGAGATCGTGCTCGTCGGCGACCAGACACGAAGGCGAATCGGTCAGTCGATGCGTCACGCGCACTTCTTTCACCTTGTCGCCGAGCGTCGTCTTGATCTTGTCGAGCAACTCCTTGTATTCGTCGGCGGCCTTGATCGTCTCTTCCTTCTCGGACGCATCTTCCAGTTTGCCCAGATCGAGACCACCCTTGGCGACCGACTGCAAGGGCTTGCCGTCAAATTCGGTCAGGTTGCCGGTGACCCATTCATCGACACGATCTGAAAGCAGCAAGACTTCGATGCCCTTCTTGCGGAAGATTTCGAGATGCGGGCTGTTCTTCGCCGCCGTAAACGTTTCCGCGGTCACGTAGTAAATCTTCTCCTGGCCTTCTTTCATGCGCGAAACATAATCAGCCAGCGAGACGACTTCTTCCGCAGTATTGAGTTGGGTCGAGGCGAAGCGCAACAGTTTTGCGATACGCTCCTTGTTGGTGAAGTCTTCGCCGGTGCCTTCCTTGAGTACGCGACCGAATTCCTTCCAGAACGTCGCGTATTTTTCCTTCTCAGCGGCGTCTTCGGAGTCGGCCAGGCCTTCAAGCAGACCGAGAACCTTTTTCACACAGCCGCCACGGATCGTCTCGATGTCGCGCGATTCCTGAAGAATTTCACGGGAAACGTTAAGCGGCAGGTTATTGGAATCGACGATGCCGCGCACAAAGCGCATGTAGACCGGCATCAGTTGCTCGGCGTCGTCCATGATGAAGACGCGGCGCACGTAGAGTTTGACGCCATGGCGCGCGCCGCGATCGAGCATGTCGAACGGTGCTTTCGACGGAATGTAGAGTAACTGGGTATATTCCTGCTTACCTTCGACTTTGGCATGCACATAAGCCAGCGGGTCTTCGAAATCGTGCGCGACGTGTTTGTAGAACGCCTTGTATTGCTCGTCGGAGATTTCGGATTTCGGGCGCGCCCACAAGGCCGAGGCCTGATTGACGGTTTCGTCTTCGTCCATGGTGATCTGCTCGCCCTTTTCCTGATTCCACTCCTCCTTCTTCATAAGGATCGGCAAGGTGATGTGATCGGAGTATTTGCGCACCGTCTGGCGCAGCTTCCAGCCGGAGAGGAATTCATCCTCGCCTTCGCGCAGATGCAGGGTCACCTCGGTGCCGCGCTCGGCTTTTTCAACCATCTCGACGGTAAACTCACCCTCGCCGGCTGATTCCCATTTGACGGCCTGACTGGCTTCGAGGCCGGCGCGTCGGGAGATCACGGTGACCTTGTCGGCAACGATGTAGGAGGAATAAAAACCGACGCCGAACTGACCGATCAGAT
>JAYSZS010000172.1:0-4572 GCA_043737935.1 Propionivibrio sp.
GCCATCGAGCAGCAATAGCGTGACATCGCCCATCGCACAGCGTCGCGCGGGCCAAGGAATCAAATCAACCAAACGCGAGATTAGCTCCACCATGTCGGCGGACACGCCATTGCGTGCCAGTGTCGTTGTCTTCATGCGCATCACCTCCGTTAAAGTGGTGTGAAAACATTATAACTGGTACATCAGTATTACTATATTCCTAAGCACTTACCACGAGCCACACTGCGGCCTGTAGATTTGACATTGCGACATGCCTTTTTCGTTAACCAATTGCGAAAAAGAATGGTTTCTTTACTGTAAGCCAGACGTCAGTTTTTCCAGTCATATTCTATCTAGTAATAGTTCAAATTTCTTTCTTTAAATTTCGTTCTTTCAAGGTCAGCACAAAAAAAAGCGGGGGTTAGCATGAGATTTTTTCGGAAGGCTTTGCTGTTAGTACTTGTCAGCTGGATCGGCTGCCTTGGCGCCGCTGAGGTCGGGGTTACCGACACCAGCATTTTAATCGGCATGACGGCACCACTGTCCGGTCCTAATGGGGCGTACGGGATGGACATGAAAGAAGTCATCGGCGCCTACTTCAAGCAGATCAACGATGCTGGCGGCATCAATGGGCGCAAGCTTGAACTGCTGGCCCTGGACGACGGCTACGAAACGGAGCGTGCCGTGGCCAATACCAGAGCGCTGATCAACGATAAAAAAGTCTTTGCCATGATCGCCTCTTATGGTTCGAGCCCGACAACCGCCGCCATGAACGATGTCTTCGGACGGGCCAAAGTGCCACTGATTGGCACCATCTCTGGAGCCGATTCGATCCGTCAATCCCCCAAAGACAATCCGAACAATCGCTATATGTTCAACGTTCGTGCCAGTTATGCGAATGAAACCGAGGCCATCGTTAACCAGTTGGTGTCAATTGGCCTGAAAAACATCGCCGTCTTCTACCAGAATGACGGTTTCGGTAAATCCGGCCTGGACGGTGTTATCGCGGCGCTCAAGAAGCACAATCAGACGCCTTCTGCCGTTGCCACGGTCGAGCGCAACTCTCTTGATGTCAGCCAGGCGGTGGAAACCATAACCAAGGCCAGTCCGCAAACCGTCGTCATGATCACGCTGTACAAGCCGACGGCCGAATTCGTGCGCCAGATGAGGAAAGCCAAACAGCACCCACAGTTCATGACTTTGTCACCGGTGGGCGCCGATCTGCTGGTCAAGGAACTCGGCGATGACGCGCGCGGCATCGGCATTTCGCAAGTCATGCCCTACCCCTGGAACGATACGATTCCCATCGTACGCAACTATCATAAACTGCTGGGCAAACAAGGCAAATTTTCATACTACGGTATCGAAGCGTACATAATGGCAAGGCTAATGGGAGACGCGATCCGTAAAAGTGGCAAGGAACTCAGTCGCGAGAAACTTGTAAGCACGCTGGAAAGCCTGCAGAATCACGATCTTGGGGGCTATCAGGTCAGTTACTCGGCAAATGATCGGCTCGGGTCCCGCTTTGTCGACCTAACCGTGATTGGTAACGGTGGCCACGTACTGCGCTAGTTTGCGCTTGCCAAAAAAAATCCCTCCAGTCATTCGGCGGGTGCCGAATGATTCTCAGGCGCGGCGCCAACTTGTCCCCAGAGCCCCATCTTCAAGCACGATGCCTGCGGCCAGCAATTCGCTACGGATGCGGTCAGCTTCACTGAAGTTTCTGGCCTTCTTGGCGGCAGTCCGGTCGGCGATCAGTGCTTCGATCCTTTCTGACGATTCACCCTCAGCGCCTTCGCCCTCGCCACCGCTCGGTGTAGCCTGCAAGAAGGCTTGAGGATCGCGCTTTAGCAAGCCCAGCAATCCGGCCAGCGCTCTTAACTGCCCGGCGAATGGCGCAGACTTGCTGCGATTGACTTCGCTGGCCAGATCAAAAAGTGCCGCACAAGCTTCAGGCGTATTGAAATCGTCATCCATCGCCTGACGGAAGCGCAGGGCGTGCGCCTCGTTCCAGTCAATGCGTATGTCCACCGCCGGCACGGCCTTGAGCGCCGTGTACAACCTGGCCAGCGCCTGACGGGCATCGTTGAGATGCACGTCAGAATAGTTGAGCGGACTGCGGTAGTGGGCGCGCAAAATGAAGAAGCGCACGACTTCAGCGTCGTACTTCTTGAGCACCTCACGAATGCTGAAGAAGTTGCCGAGCGACTTGGACATCTTTTCGTCATCAACCCGAACGAAGCCGTTGTGCATCCAGTAATTCACGAAACGGCAATCGTTTGCGCCTTCGGACTGGGCAATCTCGTTTTCGTGGTGCGGGAACTGCAAATCCTGCCCACCGCCGTGAATGTCGAAATGCTCGCCGAGTAACTCGCAACTCATCGCCGAGCATTCGATGTGCCAGCCCGGACGGCCCCTGCCCCAGGGCGACTCCCAAAACGGCTCACCATCCTTGCCGTGCTTCCACAGCACGAAATCAAGGGGATCCTGCTTGGCCTGGTCGACATCGACACGTTCTCCGGCTCGCAGATCGTCGATCGTCTTTCCGGAGAGCTTGCCATAACCAGGGAATTTGCGCACCGAGAAGTTCACGTCACCGTCAATCGCCTGGTAAGCCAGTCCCTTAGTTTCGAGCCGACCGATCAACTTGAGCATCTGTGGCACATAGTCGGTGGCACGCGGTTCGTGGTCGGGCTTCTCGACACCGAGCTCGAGCGCGTCTTCGTTCATGAAACCGATGAAGCGGTTCGTCAGTTGGCCAATGTTTTCGTTGTTCTCAAGCGCCCGCTTGATGATTTTGTCATCGATATCAGTAATGTTGCGTACATAGAGCACCTCCAGACCACTCACCCGCAACCAGCGCTGGACCATGTCAAAAACAACAAGAACCCGAGCATGGCCAAGATGGCAGTAGTCATAGACCGTCATCCCGCAAACATACATGCGAACCTTGCCAGGCTCGATCGGAACAAACTCCTGTTTTTCCCTGACCAGGGAGTTGTAGATTTTCAGCATTTTCGGCCCACGAGAGCATCCCGCGAAAAATCGGGAGCTTAAAGAATACTTGCTTTGGATTCGCCGCGCTTCTTGTTAAAATCAATTGGTTAAGTCACCAACTTTCATCAAGTATACCATAACGATGCGTCCAAACTCCCACACGCCTTCACTGGCAAGCCTTTCAGCCATTATTCTTGGTCTGGCACTGAGCGCCTCCGTTGCTTTCGCACAGGCTCAAACGCTGCCTGAAATCCAGCGTTTGATGAAACAGAACCAGATGCCGCAAGCGCTTGAAAAAGTCGATATCTACATTTCAGGCAAACCGAAGGACGCCCAGGGTCGTTTTTTGAGAGGGCTGATCCTCACCGAAATGGGACATCCCTCTGATGCCATCGCCGTTTTTACCAAGCTGACTGAGGATTTTCCCGAACTCCCTGAGCCCTACAACAATCTAGCCGTGCTTTACGCCCAGCAAAAGCAATACGACAAGGCGCGGGCTGCTCTCGAGATGGCCATCCGGACGCATCCGAGCTACTCGGTCGCGCATGAAAACCTCGGCGATGTTTACGCCAAACTTGCCAGCCAGGCCTATGAAAAAGCACTCCAGCTCGACTCGTCGAATACCGCCACGCAGACCAAGTTGTCGATGATCAAGCAATTGATCAGCGCCTCGTCCAGGCCCGGTGTTAAACCAGACACAGCAAGCACATTCCCGCGTGCTGTTCCGGTCAAAACTGCTGCCTTAATCACGACGGCAACGCCCGCCGCCGCGCCGGCTGTACCAGCCGCTCCCACCAAGCCGCCAGGCAAACCGACTGAAAAAGTGCCGGAGCCAACCGCCGCTGCTAAAACGCTTGAAGTCGATGCGCCCGAGGCACGTTCTGATAATTTGCCGCTGGCAGCAGCCAGCGAATCCGAGGTCAGCAAAGCGCTTCAGGGCTGGGCGAAAGCCTGGTCACGAAAAGACGTGAAGAGCTATCTTGGCTACTACGCCAAAGATTTCCAGACGCCGTACGGCATGGCACGCCAAATGTGGGAAGCCGAACGTACCCAGCGCATCGATAAGCCCGGCAAGCTTCAGGTCAGTGTTGATGAGATCAATGTCGCTGTCGTCGGCGACCAGGCGACGGTCAGGTTTCGTCAACACTACTCCTCGGCAACACTTAAATCTTCTGCAAGCAAGACCTTGGTTTTCGTAAAATCCGGAGGCAAATGGTTAATTCAGCAAGAAAGCGGCTGATGCGGCAAGAATAGTTCGCCGGTGCAAACAAGCTCCATACCACTTTTTCGGAATCGGGCCTGGAGCCACATCTCTCCCAAATTCTTGTGGCCAACGAAAAAAACACCTCGACAACTCTCTATCCCGAATTATTCATAAAACAGGCGAATCTCGTTTAACCCATTGATATAATTGGGGTTACGCCAATAACGCTTCGTCAGAAGCCTAAACGAGACCGCCCATGGACCATTCTATCCCAACCCAGCTTCGCTTTCCCGTCAGTGCCGGATTTACGATCCGGGCAGAGTTTGACGGCGGGGCGATGTCCTCCGACTTTGGCGCGGTACTGCTGCGTGGCATCGACCTGCAAATTGGCC
>JAYSZS010000173.1:0-4555 GCA_043737935.1 Propionivibrio sp.
CAGACCGGCGCGTTCGGCAAGTTGCAGATACCAGCGCTCGGCGGTGGCGACATGGAAGCGTCCGACATCGGAAAGCTGAGTGTTCAGCGCGTCGGCGAGGGCTTGCGCTTCGTCAAGCGAAATGCCAAAGCTGCCGCTGTCGGCGAGTATCAGGCGCTCCTGATGGAGACGCAAATGCACCGGGTCGGCAGCAATCCAGAAATCATTGGCCGGATCAATGTGAATTTCAGGCTCGCCGAGCAACCGAAAAGCGGCATAGGGCGCTCCTTCCGGGTGGCCGAAAGCGTCGGTCAACGTGGCTTCAAGCGATTGGGGCGGGCGGCGTATGCGCCGGCTGCGGGCAAGCAAGGTGTTCAGTGCCGGACAGGCCAGACCCTCCAGGGTGTCGCGGTCGTCGGGTTCGGGCCAGATCAGTTCGGGGACGAGCAGGGTAAGTTGCATGGGCTATCGAGGCACGGTGAAAAAACCGTAAAACGCTTTCAACGCAGAGGGCGCAGAGACGCAGAGTGCGCAGAGATGCAGAGTGCGCAGAGATGCAGAGTGCGCGGAGAGAAGCAAGGAAACATGAGCTTGGGTCGCTGCCAGGCTGGCTACAAGTTTTCAGGCGGGCAATTCCTATCGTGAATGAGTGTACCATGGCAACTTTGCAGGATCGGCCTTGCTTTAGTCTTAAACGAGTTACAAATTGCGTGTTCCCGGAGTTCGCCTGAACGATATTCGGATTTCTCTGCGTTATGTGCGCCTCTGCGCCCTCTGCGTTGAAAGCGTTTTCCTGGATTTAACCAACCCCAAGAACAGAATCTCCCCCTGATGGCCCTACCTTACGAATTGCTGATCGGCCTGCGCTATACGCGCGCCAAACGGCGCAATCACTTTATTTCCTTCATTTCAATGATCTCGATGCTCGGCATTGCGCTGGGCGTCGCCGCCTTGATCGTCGTCCTCTCGGTGATGAATGGTTTCCAGACCGAGCTGCGCGGGCGCATTCTGGCCGTCGTCTCGCATATACAGATCAGCGGAGCCCGCGGCGAGATGGCCGACTGGCCGCAGGTCGCCGAGCAGGCCTCCAGGATGCCGGGAGTGCTGGCGGCAGCGCCCTTCGTGCAAGCGCAGGGCATGTTGTCTTTCGGGCAGTCGGTGCGTGGTGCGATGGTGCGCGGCATCCTGCCCGATTTCGAAGACAAGGTGGTCGATTTCCGCACGCACATGAAAGAAGGCAGTCTCGATTCACTGGCGCCGGATTCATTCAATATCGTGCTCGGTAGCGAACTGGCGCGGGCGCTCGGCATTTTCGTCGGCGACAAGGTAACGGTCATTGCACCGCAAGGCGTGGTGACGCCGGCCGGCGTCATCCCGCGCCTGAAAACCTTTACCGTCAGCGGTCTGTTCGAGGTCGGGATGTTCGAGTACGACAGCGGGCTGGCGCTGATTCGCATGGAAGACGCGCAACGACTGTATCGCATGGAAGACCGCGTCTCCGGGGTTCGTCTCAAACTCGACGATCTGTTCAAGGCGCCGACTCTTGCCCGGCAATTGGCCAACCGTCTGGATACCGCTGCCTACATCAGCGACTGGACCAAAAGCCATGCCAACTTCTTTCGCGCCGTGCAGATCGAGAAAAACATGATGTTCATCATCCTCTCGCTGATCGTTGCCGTCGCCGCCTTCAATATTGTGTCGACGCTGGTCATGGCGGTGACCGACAAGCAGGCCGACATCGCCATCCTGCGCACGCTGGGGGCCAGTCCGGGCAGCATCATGGCCATCTTCATGGTGCAGGGCGCGCTGATCGGCTTCATCGGCCTTGGCCTCGGTATTGCCGGCGGTGTAACGCTGGCGCTCAATATCGATGTCGTGGTGCCCTTCATCGAGCGCCTGCTGGGGACGCAGTTCATGTCCAAGGAGGTCTATTACATCTCCGACCTGCCGTCCGAATTGCAGTGGAAAGACGTAACGACGGTCACCAGCGTGTCCTTCGTGCTGTCGCTGGTGGCGACCATTTATCCAAGCTGGCGCGCCTCGCGTGTCAATCCGGCGGAGGCGCTGCGCTATGAGTAATGCGGGCGACTCCAGGCCAGTCGTGCTGGCCTGTCAGGGACTGAAGAAAATTTACCGGCAGGGCACCGGTGAGGGGGCCGAAGTGCCGGTGCTGACCGGTGTCGATCTGCAAATCGTCGCCGGCGAGCGGGTCGCGGTGGTCGGTGCCTCCGGGTCGGGCAAGAGTACGCTGCTGCATCTGCTCGGGGGGCTGGACTCCGCCAGCGCCGGAAAAATCCAGTTAATGGGGCGCGACCTTTCACAGATCAGCGACGCCGAACGTGGTGTCATGCGCAACCGCCATCTGGGATTTGTTTATCAGTTTCACCATTTGCTGCCTGAATTCACGGCACTTGAAAACGTCGCCATGCCCTTGATCATCCGGCGCCTGCCGAAAGCCGAAGCCGAGCAACGGGCGGCGGCGGTACTTGCCGATGTCGGTCTGTCGCACCGGCTCGATCACACGCCATCGGAACTTTCAGGTGGCGAACGGCAAAGGGCGGCGATTGCCCGGGCACTGGTCACCGAGCCGGCCTGTGTATTGGCCGACGAACCGACCGGCAACCTTGACCGGCAAACTGCCGAGGGGGTGTTCGAGTTGATGCTGGCACTCAATCGCTCGCGGCAGACGAGCTTCGTGATCGTCACGCACGATCCGGGACTGGCCGGGCGCGCCGACCGGATATTGACGCTACGCGACGGGTCTTTCCAGGGAAGTACCGAATAGGCGGACATTCGGCGTGCCGATATCAGCGGGGGCAAAGCGCACTGCTGTTCCAATCGGGGCTTCAGATAAAACCTGACACCTCGCCAGCAACGGTGTTTTGTCTCGTGCTAAGCCCCCGCAGGGTGAGGGCCTTTAAACATGCCGAGCAAATCAGGCTAGATTCCTTAATGATAGACTTCGGGGAGATGCTTCCGATGGCGTGCGACTCAAACGACAACCAGACCGATGGCGGGTGAGGCCAGGCACGAAACCATGAACACGATGGCAAAACCAGCGCCAAGTACCGAGATTTCCGTTCCCTTTCATTTTCCTTCAACTTGATAATCAAGACTTTCTGAATTTAGACGATGGAGTCGCTGCAAACGATAAAATCTCAGTCGATGCATGAGTAATTTTCATCCATGCAGCGTCCTGAATTCCTATTTTTCAAGCTGGCAGACGAAAACGGATAGTCGGCGCTGGCGGGTCGCCCGAGCGTGGAATATCCGTTGATCAGCGTTCGCTGTTGGCTGCGAGCGGTGGGCGGGTGAGTCCCTGAGCGACAACGAAAGCAAGGGTCAGCAATACGATCACGCTAATACCGAGCCCGAGTTCCTTGCCTTCGTACCAGACGGCGACGTCGGAGTGCAACCAGCGCGCCAGACCGAATGCCGCCACCGAGAGGCTGATCAGGGCAACCAGCAGGCCCATCACCCGCGAGGCGATGCGGGCACGTTGGTCGGCGCGACGTAGCAGGCGAGCAATCCACAAACCATTGATGCCATCCATCGCCAGCATGCCACCGGTGAAGGCCAGCCCAAGGATCAGGGCATGCGCAATGCCGCCGTGCTGGGTCGCCGTCACGGCAAATAGCGCGGCCTGGCTCATGGTGTCAAACGACAGGGCGAAGAGGGCACCGACTGCGGCGATTGCCAAAGGGTGCGATGCCGACTGCAGGCGCGTGAGCAGTCCGGCCTTGAGACCTACCGGGGCCACCACGGCATCCGGCGCGGTCAGCAATACCGCGCGCAGATTGAGCAGCCCAAGCAGCGTGAGAAAGACGGTGGAGATCCAGGTGCCGACATCTTCCATCCATTCCGGGACCTGCCACCGGGTCGAGGCGATGCCGACGCCGAGCGCAATGAGCATTACCACGGCACCATGGCCGAGAGAGAACAGCGAACCGCACCAGCGCGCCCGAGACGGCGCCTGCCGCAGGTTGTAACGGGTCAGCCCATCGATGGTCGCCAGGTGGTCGGCGTCGAGACCGTGCTTGGCGCCAAAGACAAATACCAGCGCAAGCAGGGCAAACCAGTCGTTGGGCAAATCCATAGTGGCACCTCAGGTGAGATTCGAATTTCATTCCTATGATTTTTTTAAAATATATCATACAAGTAAGTTCGGTTCAGACGCAGTGTTCTCGGTATCGGCAACACCATCCTGACCGACGTGGCCGCCGGTGTGCGCGTCGTCGAGGCACTGGAACAGGCCTACAAATTGCCTGCCAACGTGCTGCTCATCGACGGCAGCACCTCGGGAATGGAGATGATCGAGGATCTTTCCAGTCTCGATTTCCTGATTGTCGTCGATGTCGTCAAGACCGGCGCCGCACCGGGCACCGTCGTCAGGATCGCCGGCAAGGATATCCCGGTGTTCTTCCGCAACAAACTGACGCCCCACCAGATCGACCTGCCGGATGTGCTGGCCAGTCTCGAACTGCTCGACACCATGCCCAGGGAAATCATCGTGCTCGGCGTTGAGCCGATCTCGCTTGAACTGGGCATGGAGATGACCGCTACGGTGGCGGCACGC
>JAYSZS010000174.1:0-10168 GCA_043737935.1 Propionivibrio sp.
TGCGTCACGCCGAGAAGATTCGCGCGTTCGAGGAAAAGCGGCGAAGCGAGCAGCCGTGGCTGTTCGCAACGGGAGCGAGTAGTGCGTAAACTGGCAGGACGGTTGCGGCACGCCGTCGTTGGTTATCTGTATGTGCATTTCATGGTGGCTTTTGTCGTCATGGGCTGGCCTTCATCGGTTTCGGTCTCGCTTCGCTGAACCTGCTTTACCTGATTCGCGCCAATGCCGAACTGGTCTTGCAACATGGTGCCATGGCCTTGCTCGACGGTGCGCTGCAACAGTTGTTTGAATTGCTCGGCCTGGGTTTTTTAGGTTTGGTGATGTATCTGATATTCAAGGTGTGTGAACATATTCTGGTCGAGAAGTTGTTAAAAAATCATGGAGAATGATGTAATGAGGATTTGTGTTTTGCCCGGTGACGGCATCGGCCCGGAAATCATGGCCGAGGCCGTGCGTGTCCTGAAAGCGCTCGACTTGAAGTTCGAACTGGAAGAAGCGCTGCTGGGCGGTTGCGCCGTCGATGCGACGGGTAATCCGTATCCGGAAGCCACCCAGAAGCTGGCGCAGGCGGCCGACGCGGTGCTGCTCGGTGCGGTTGGTGGCCCGAAGTGGGACGTTTTGCCGCGTGAGCAGCGTCCGGAGCGCGGTCTGCTGGGCATCCGCAAGCAGCTTGGATTGTTTGCCAATCTGCGACCGGCCATTCTTTACCCGGAACTCTCCAATGCCTCGACTCTCAAACCCGAGGTGGTTGCCGGACTCGACATCCTGATTGTGCGCGAACTGACGGGAGACATTTACTTCGGCCAGCCACGCGGTATCGAGATGCGCGAAGTGGATGGCAAGATGCAGCGCTTCGGCTTCAATACCATGCACTACAGCGAGAGCGAGATTCGACGCATCGGTCGGGTCGCCTTTGAAGCGGCGCGCAAGCGCAACAGAAAAGTGTGCTCGGTCGACAAGATGAACGTTCTCGAAACGACGCAGCTCTGGCGCGACGTGATAAACGAACTGGCGCCCGAGTATCCTGACGTCGAGTTGTCGCATCTGCTGGTAGACAACGCTGCAATGCAACTGGTGAAAGCGCCCAGGCAGTTTGACGTGATGGTCACCGGCAACATGTTCGGCGACATCCTGTCGGACGAGGCCTCGATGCTCACCGGTTCGATCGGCATGCTGCCTTCGGCTTCGCTCGACGAGAAGAACAAGGGGCTGTACGAGCCATGCCATGGTTCGGCGCCGGATATTGCGGGCCTGGGCGTGGCCAATCCGCTGGCGACGATTCTGTCGGTGGCCATGATGTTGCGCTACACCTTTTCGCTGGAGGAGGTCGCGCAGCAAATCGAGGGCGCAGTGAAGAAAGTGCTGGCACAGGGTTTTCGTACCGGTGACATTTACGAAACAGGGACAAACAAGGTGGGTACCCGAGCCATGGGCAAAGCCGTTCTGGCGGCGCTTTGAGTTGAACTGAGCAAGTGATCTGGAGTTTTTTTGAGACAAGGTAAATGAAAAAGGTTGGTCTGGTTGGCTGGCGCGGCATGGTTGGTTCGGTGCTATTGCAGCGCATGGTGGAAGAGCACGACTTCGATCTCATCAAACCCGTTTATTTCTCGACCTCGGCGATTGGCGGCATAGCGCCGACGCTGGGTGGCAAGGAAGGCGACGTGTTGCATGATGCCTCGTCGATCGATCTGCTCAGGCAGATGGACATTGTCATCACCTGCCAAGGCGGTGATTACACCAAGGAAGTTTTTCCCCGCTTGCGTGCGGTCGGCTGGAACGGTCACTGGATCGATGCGGCCTCAACGCTGCGTATGGAGAAAAATGCTGTTGTCATTCTTGACCCGGTTAACCTTGATGTCATACAGGATGCGTTCAGTAAAGGCGGCAAGAACTGGATTGGCGGCAACTGCACGGTTTCGTTGATGTTGATGGGCATTGGCGGTCTGTTCAGAAACGACTTGGTGGAATGGGTTTCGGCCATGACCTATCAGGCCGCTTCGGGTGCTGGCGCGCAAAACATGCGTGAACTTCTGGTCCAGATGGGCGCGCTGCATGACGCGGTCAAGACGGATCTGGCGGATCCGGCTTCGGCCATCCTCGATATCGACCGCAAGGTAGCCGAGGCGATGCGCGCTCCTGGTTTCCCGAGCAGGAACTTTCGTAATACGGCGCTGGCGGGAAGTCTGATTCCGTGGATCGACGATGCCGTCGGTGGTGGTCAGACGAAGGAAGAGTGGAAGGGTGGCGCCGAGACCAACAAGATTCTCGGACGTCCTCCTTTCCGTTCGCCCGGCAGCATTCCGGTCGACGGTCTGTGCGTGCGCATCGGAGCCATGCGCTGTCACGCACAGGCGCTCACCATCAAGCTCAGAACGGATGTCCCGCTCGACGAGGTGTCCGACATCATCACGCAGGACAATCCGTGGGCAAAGGTGGTGCCGAACGAACGCGAGATCAGTGAGCGCGAGCTGACGCCGGCTGCCGTGAACGGGACGCTGAGTGTGCCGGTTGGTCGTTTGCGCAAGCTCGCCATGGGCCCCGAATATCTTGCCGCCTTCACTGTCGGAGACCAGTTGTTGTGGGGCGCTGCTGAGCCTTTGCGTCGCATGTTGCGTATTCTGATTAATAACTGATTGATTGTATGAGATAAAAAATCGGCGTTCGCGCCCCGATTTTTTTAATTGCATAAATTTTGACATCACAAGCAAGTTTAGCTTGCATGGCTAACACCATGATGTTATTTTAATAATTCCGATTTCGACGCTCAGGGTGGCGCCGTGACTAATAAAACATATCAAACATTAAAACATCTCGGGTTGCGCACCTCGGTAATGGCAGTTGCTTCCTGCCTCGCTCTCTCAGGAGTGCCGCTGGCCACGCATGCAGCGGGTCTCGGGAAAATTGTCGTGTTTTCGGCACTTGGGCAACCCTTGCGTGCCGAGATCGAAGTTTCCGCGCCACCTGAAGAGCTCTCCGGCATGAAAGCGCAACTGGCACCACCAGAAGCCTTCAAACAGGCTGGTCTGGACTATGCTACGACCTTGCTCGGTATCCGCTTTGTAATAGATAAACGTGCCAACGGCCAGTCCGTCATCAAGGTAAGTTCTGACAAGCCGATCAACGATCCATTCATTGATATGCTGCTTGAGCTCAACTGGGCTTACGGTCGCCTGGTTCGAGAATACACCTTCCTGCTCGATCCACCAGAGCTTGCGGTAAAGGCTGCCGCGCCAGTAGCTCTGGCGACGGAAAAGCCGGCAATGGCAAGCAAGCCACCGGCAAGCGCGCGAACGACGCCACCGATTGACGACGAGTTGCGCGGCAGAGCTTCAACCAGGAGTCGTTCCCAAGAGCCGCTCCAAAAAACAGCGGTGCAGCCGATCGAGGGACAAGTCGTACGTGAGGTCAAGCGCGGTGACACCTTGAACCGGATCGCCAGCGAAACCAAACCGGGAGGCGTTTCACTGGATCAGATGTTGGTGGGCTTGTTGCGCGCCAATCAGGAGGCTTTTGACGGCGGCAACATGAACCGGCTGAGGGCCGGCAAGATTCTTGCTGTTCCTGAACAATCTGCTATTGAGGCTGTTTCTACAGGCGAAGCCAGGAAAATTGTTCTTGCACACTCTTCTGACTGGAATGCCTACAGAAGCAGGTTGGCTGCTGTTGCGTCCCAGGCAACGGTGAAGGAAGAGGCCGCCAAACAGGAGGCCTCCGGCAAGATAACGGCAAAGGTTGAGGACAAGTCAAAGCCGTCAGTGGAGCCTAAGGACCAGCTTAAGGTTTCCAAAACCGAGATGAGCGGTAGCAAGCCGGCTGTCGCACCGAAGCCAAACGCCGAAGACCAGATCGCCAAGGACAAGGCACTCAGTGAAGCCAATCAACGCCTGGCCATGCTTGAAAAAAATGTGGCCGACTTGCAAAAGCTGGTTGAACTGAAAAATCAGAACCTGGCCGAATTGCAAAAGCAGGACGCCGACAAGAACATGCCGTTTGACGCGAAGAAGCCGGTCGAAGAAGCCAAGCCTCAACTCCCACCGACAGTCCCGGTCGTCGTTCCGGCCAAGGTAGAGCCGTTAGCGGTTGCGATAGAGAAGCCCGTGGAAAAACCGGCTGAACCGGTTGCCAAACCCGAGCCGAAGCCTGAAGTCAAACCTGAGCCTGAAGCGAAGCTGGAGCCAAAACAGGCTGAATTACCCAAGCCCAAACCTAAACCAGTGCTTCCACCGCCTCAACCCGAGGAGACGGGTTTTATAGACGGTATGCTTGGCAATCCGCTGGCCCTGGCTGGTGGAGCCGGAATTCTGGCGCTCATCGCCGCTTACTTCATTGCTCGTCGGCGCCGCGCCAGCAAGGAAGAAGTTCCCCTGAATTTGAGTAGCACCCTGTCTCCGCAAAATGCTAGCTTGACAGACAACTCGGTCTTCCGCAGTACTGGAGGTCAGAGCGTCGATACTTCTCATGCACCTGATCACACTGATTTCAGCCAGGCTGGACCGGGTAGTATCGATACGGATGAAGTTGATCCAGTGGCCGAGGCCGATGTTTATATGGCCTATGGACGTGATGTGCAGGCTGAGGAAATACTGGTTGAAGCCAGGCTGAAAGATCCGAAGCGTTATGCCATTCACTTGAAGTTGCTTGAAATCTATTCCAACCGGAAGGAAGTCAAGCAATTCGAGACGTTAGCGACTGATCTCTATGGTGAGACAGGTGGAGTCGGGGCCGACTGGGAAAAAGCGGCCGCGATGGGTATCAAACTCGATCCGGGTAATCCGCTGTTCAGTTCCTCCGCACAGATACAGGCTGCTCCGACGGCGTTTGATCCGGATGCGACAGTGATTGTTTCTGCGCCGACGCCCAAGAACACGGTTCCCATGCCGGGTGAATTGACGCACTTGGCTAATACAATCAGTATTCTCAAACCTGTGTCGGATTCCTCAGCGCAAGCTGCTGCCGACATGACCAGCCTTGATTTCGATCTTGGTCGGGGAGACGACAAACCGTTGACAGTTCCCGATAATCTCAAGGCGAAGATGGAAGAGACGCTCAGGTTGCCGGAACCGGTGGTTGAAGCCGGTGCGCTTGATTTTGATCTTGCGGCCGACCCTGCGGCGGGTTCCTATGCTGCTGCAGGTGCCGACGCGGAAAAAACGGATCTTGACTTGAGTCTGCCCGATTATTCGGCAGTAGTAGCATCCGATCAGGAAACCAAAAAAGAGGTTGCCGACCTTGACTTAGACCTCGGAATCGATTCGAGTTCAACAACGGCGATGATCGCGACGTCGCCGATTGCTCAAAACCAAGTACAAGACGCGCCGTATCTCACTTCAGTTAATGAAGACGGCGTTGAGTTCGACGTCAGTCTGACCGAGTCAACTTTCCTCGGCCAGTCAAGGCCCGTGCCATCTGCATACGATTTGACATCGATTAACCTTGACCTCAAGGAGCCGGAAATAGAAATTCCCGAATGGGAGCCATCTGCGGTTGTCGAAGCCGACACTTCACAGGATTCGTCCTATGAAAACTTTCAGGTAACGACTGCTGTCAATCCGGATTTTGCGACAGAGCAGGCAGAAACGCTCATTATTCCACGCGTCGTTGTAGAACAGGATATGTTGCCGGCACAGGACTTTTCGTCGATGCAGTCAGAGACGCGCATTAATCGGCAAAGGGGTGTTGACCCGGATCTTGCACCGGACTTTACTATCAACGCGAACGAAGAAGTAACGACAAAACTTGATCTGGCGAAAGCCTACGAGGAAATGGGTGACTTCGAGGGAGCACGCGAACTCCTGCAGGAGGTTTTGAAAGAGGGTGACGTATCACAACAGGAGAAAGCACAGGCTATCCTGACCAAAATCGGCGAATAGGCCGCAGGGTAAGTAAAATCAAGGCCGTAGCTCTTAACCGGGCTACGGTTTTTTTTTAACGTTTCCGGAGTCGACTGACGCATGCCGAGCCTTACCGTCCATCCGATGACACGTCTCATCGTCTGGCTTCTGCTTGTGCTTGCCGTTCAGTGCTTGAGTGGCACTGTGCTGATTGCGTCTTTTCTGCTGCTGCCGCTGTTCGGAATGCGCGTCGTGCAGCGTGGCGGGCGTCTGATGTGGCGTGCGCGCTGGCTGCTGGCCTCGCTCTTGGTCATTTTTTCCTGGGGTGTTGCCGGAGAGCCACTGTGGAATGGCGCGCTGGCGCCAACACAGGAAGGCCTGCTGGAAGCGCTTACCCATCTCGGGCGCTTGTTGCTGGTGCTGATGGCGGTTGCCGCCTTTCTCGAAGCCATGCCGCTTCCCGATTTGCTGACAGCCACGCATGTCTTACTCAATCCCCTGCGCCGTTTCGGGTTTGACACCGATCGTGGTGTCGTTCGTCTCATGCTGGTACTGCGTTATGTCGAATCGCTGCCGCGTCCGCGCGACTGGCGAGTCTTGCTCAACGCGCCGGCGTCGAGCGCTAGCGAGCTGGTTGAAGTGAGCTATCAGCCGATGCGCTGGCTGGACTGCATTGTTGCACTGAGCTGTGCAGGCGCCGTACTGTTTTTTTGTTTCAGCTAGGCGTTCAGCATGAGATTTGCCCTCGGTGTTGAGTATGACGGGAGCGCATTCCATGGCTGGCAGCAGCAGCCGTGTGGCAATACGGTTCAGGACGCGCTGCAGGCGGCGCTGAGCCGGATTGCCGGACTGTCGGTGGCTGTCGTGTGCGCCGGCCGGACCGATGCCGGGGTGCATGCGACGTCGCAGGTGGTACATTTTGACACGCGGGTTGAGCGCTCGCTGAGTGCCTGGGTGCGCGGTACCAACACCTACCTTCCGGCGGCAGTTGCCGTGCGCTGGGCGCATCCGGTGGCGGACGATTTCCATGCGCGCTTCTCGGCGCATGCTCGCTGCTATCGTTACTTCCTGATTAACCGTCCACAGCGGACTGGCGTGTGGCACGGGCGCGTCGGCTGGTATCATCAACCACTCGACGTGGAGGTCATGCAACAGGCCGCCGCGATGTTGCTCGGCGAGCACGACTTCTCGGCCTTCCGGGCGGCAGACTGCCAGGCCAGGTCACCGATCAGGACGATCCGAAAGGCCGATGTGCAACGATCCGGGGAAATGATTGTCTTTGACTTTGAAGCGGGCGCCTACCTGCACCACATGGTACGCAATCTGGTCGGCAGTCTGGTTTATGTCGGGCAGGGCAAACATCCTGCCGAGTGGATCGGCCACTTGCTCACCTTGCGCGATCGCCGTCTGGCGGCACCCACCTTCTCGGCGGCCGGGCTCTATCTGGTCGCGGTCAGGTATGACCCGCTGTGGGGATTGCCGGTTAACAAGGATTCGTTTCTGCCGGGTATCTGTGATCTTTGAGAATCGGGAATTTTGACGATGAAAACACGAATCAAGATTTGTGGCCTGACCCGGTTGGAGGACGTGCAGGCGGCGGTGGCAGCCGGAGTCGATGCGATTGGCCTGGTTTTCTACCCGCCAAGCCCGCGCCATGTCGATCTGGCAACAGCGAGCAAACTGGCGCTCGCGATTCCACCTTTTGTTACCCTCGTCGGTCTCTTCGTCAATGCAGACCCGGCCCTGGTCAGGGCAACGCTGGCCGCTGTCCCAATTCATCTGCTGCAGTTTCACGGCGATGAGGATGAAAGCTATTGCCGGCAGTTCGATCGCCCGTACATTAAGGCGGCTCGCGTCAAGCCGGGGCTGGATTTGGTACAATACATTGCTGGCTACCCTTCGGCGCAGGCGATTCTCCTTGACGCCTTTGCCGACGGTTACGGCGGCAGCGGCAAGGCTTTCGACTGGGGCTTGATACCGCCTGTTCTGGGCAAGCCGATGGTACTTTCCGGGGGGCTGGATGCAGGCAAAGTGGGCGAGGCCATGCTTCGCGTGCGGCCGGTGGCGGTTGATGTCTCGTCGGGAGTTGAGGCGGCCAGGGGAATCAAGGATGCTGAAAAGATTCGCGCTTTTGTTGCCGCCGTGCGAGCGGCGGGTTTAATGCCGACTGATTGATTCGGGAATACCGAATACCTCACCTGCGGAACAGGATGATCGATGCGCAAGAGTTCTGGTGGACGTACCCGTACCTGCTGGCGACGTTTCTTCGCCAACCATGCATGAGGCCGACGACAGCTTTCTGATCGTTTGTTCGTTTTCCATTGCCTCAAGGAGAAATCATGCTTGCCCCCCGCTATGACTTGCCTGACGCCCTCGGCCACTTTGGCCCGTATGGTGGCGTTTTTGTTGCCGAAACACTGATCCCCGCAATTGAAGAACTGAACGAAGCCTACGTGCTTGCCCAGCGCGACCCGCTTTTCATTGCCGAATTCGAGTACGACCTCAAACATTACGTGGGTCGCCCGAGTCCCGTTTATCATGCCAGGCGCTGGTCCGACCTGCTTGGTGGCGCGCAGATCTACCTCAAGCGCGAAGACCTCAATCACACCGGTGCGCACAAGATCAACAACTGCATTGGCCAGGCCATGCTCGCCCGGCGCATGGGCAAGCCGCGCGTCATCGCCGAAACTGGTGCCGGTCAGCACGGCGTCGCCACCGCCACCGTAGCCGCACGCTACGGCATGGAGTGTGTCGTCTACATGGGCTCCGAAGACATCAAACGGCAGGCCGCCAACGTCTACCGCATGAAGCTGCTCGGGGCGAGCGTGGTGCCTGTCGAAAGTGGTTCCAGAACGCTCAAGGACGCGCTCAACGAAGCCATGCGCGACTGGGTAACCAATGTCAGCAACACCTTCTACATCATCGGCACGGTGGCCGGCCCGCATCCTTATCCGATGATGGTGCGCGACTTCCAGTCGGTGATCGGCAAGGAATCCATCGATCAGATGCAGGATCTGTGCGAGCGTCAGCCCGATGCGGTGATTGCCTGTGTGGGCGGCGGTTCCAATGCCATGGGGATTTTCCATCCCTACATTCCGGTTGACGGGGTACGCCTGATCGGCGTTGAAGCGGCAGGTGACGGCATCGAAACAGGTCACCACGCGGCTTCGCTGACCGCCGGACGTCCCGGCGTGCTGCACGGTAATCGCACCTATCTGCTGCAGGACGAAAATGGTCAGATCATCGAGACACACTCGATTTCGGCCGGCCTCGATTATCCCGGCGTCGGCCCGGAGCACGCCTGGCTCAAGGATTCGGGGCGGGCGGAATACGTCACCATCACCGATGCCGAAGCGCTACAGGCCTTCCACAGTCTATGTCGTCTGGAGGGCATCATCCCGGCACTCGAATCGAGCCATGCCATCGCCTATGCTACCCAGCTCGCGCCGACCTTGCCGAAAGACAAAATTCTGCTGGTCAATCTCTCCGGGCGGGGTGACAAGGATATGCACACCGTCGCCGAAAAATCGGGAATCAGTTTCTGATCATGTCAAAAATACAAGCCACCTTCGAGCGCCTGCAGGCGCAAGGGCGCAAGGCGCTGATTCCGTTCATCACCGCCGGTGATCCCGATCCTGCATTGACCGTGCTGCTGATGCATACCCTGGTCGAGGCCGGTGCCGACATCATCGAGCTGGGCGTGCCGTTTTCCGATCCGATGGCCGACGGGCCGACTATTCAACGTGCTTCCGAGCGCGCCTTGCTCAAGGGTGTCAGTCTGCGCCAGGTGCTCGGCATGGTGGCCCACTTCCGTGCCGACAATAACGAAACGCCGGTGGTCCTGATGGGCTATGCCAATCCGGTCGAGTCGATGGGCGTCAATGAATTTGCGGAGACCGCCTTTGATGCCGGTGTCGATGGCGTGCTGGTTGTCGATTATCCGCCAGAAGAAAGCATCGAGTTTGCCCGTGCGATGCACGCCAATGCGCTGGATCCGATCTTCCTGCTGGCGCCAACCTCAACCCCTGCGCGCATCGCCCAAGTTGCGGCGCTTGCCAGTGGCTACGTCTATTATGTTTCACTCAAGGGCGTTACCGGTTCAGCCGCGCTTGACGTTGCAGCGGTTGCCGCGCGTATCCCGGAAATCCATGCCAGTACGGGTGTTCCGGTTGGTGTCGGATTCGGTATTCGCGATGCGGCAACGGCCGGTCTGGTGGCTAGAATTGCCGATGCCGTCGTCGTCGGTAGCCGGATCATCGAAGAGATCGAGCAATCGACCAGTGACAACGTATGCGCAAGGGTTCTTGCGCTGGTCGCTGAACTGCGTCGCGGCATGG
>JAYSZS010000175.1:0-4537 GCA_043737935.1 Propionivibrio sp.
TTCTATCAATCCCTGGGTCAGCCACCTCCTTCTCGCCTCAAATTCAAACGCTTACGCCACTGACTTCAACGTCATCGGGCTAAAGTAAGTGCCATTCGCGCTAACCCGACCTGCTTGAATTCATCGGATTGCGCCTGGCGATTTACTTCTTGCTGAACAGCTCGCGCAGCAGATCGGCGAGGCGGTAGCCGGCTAGCGCTATTCGCCGGTTGGCAATCTCCTTTGCATTATCGAAAAACTCAGCGCTGATCGTCGGGACGTTATCTTCACCGGGCGGGTAGGCGCTGTCGCGAGCCAGACGCCAGCTTTCGTCAATCCACTGCGCAGACGTTGACGGTGGCGGACGCGAGTAGCGGGCGCTCAGCGCCCGACTCACAGCATCGAGACGTTCGCCGCGCAGCCAGGGCGGACCAGGCAGATCGTCCCAGAATGCATGCAGGGTCGTCGAGTTCCTGCGCGGATTGAAAGGGTTGATTACGTTGACGCCATTTCCCAACCTGTCCCATTTGCCCTCTGCGTCGAGCCGGATGCTCGTGTGCAGGGGTTGATGTGCATCTCCGCTCAGGTGAATGAGCCAGGGCAAGGCATAGCTGCGCTCGCTGGCGCGCGCGCCGGGTGCGCCGAGTATTTTCGCCAGGGCCACGAGCTGCTGGTCAAGCAGGCCGGAAACAGGATCACTACGCGCGAGATTGCGTTCATTATTCTGGCGCGTAGCGTCAAGCGGTCGATTCACGTAGTGCCAGTTGCCGCGCCGCTCCATGTCGGGGAAGCCGGGCAGAGTCGGTGTCGGTTCGTCGACGCCGGCGCTGTAGAAACGCTTGTCCTGACGAATATCGTCGGGCCAGGTCGAGGCTTCGATGAAGGCCGCCCGGTCACTATCGCCGTCACCCGCCCGCTTCAGCCAGCGCGCGTAATCCGGGTGTTCACGCAGCAGATTCGACACTTCAATGCGGGTCTGCCGATCAAGCTGTTCCCAGGCTATGCTCGCCACCAGACGATGTCCGGCGGCGTTCCAGGCCAATGCCGGCCAGGGCAGGAACAGCATAAGCGGCAAAGAAAGCAGCCAGCGCCAGCAGAGGGTAACCGGCCATGCCCTTGGGTTACCGATCAAGGTCTGGTTACCGATCAAGGTTGATATCCTCCAGTGACACCGGGTCGTCCAAGGGCTCCAGATGCGTCAACACCGTGGTATGAGGAAGAGCAAAGCGAATATCGCTCTCCAGTCGTTCAGCCAGTTCGTGACCGCGCTGGATCGTCCACTCGCCGGGTACCAGCATGTGCAGTTCGACAAAGCGGCGGGCGCCCGATTCGCGGGTACGCAGGGCATGATAGTCGATTCCCTGTTGGCGATAACGCTTCAGGACAGCCAGCACCAAAGCATGCTCTGCGGGCGGCAGGGCAACATCCATCAAGCCCTCGGTCGAACGACGCACCAGTTTCCAGCCCGTCCACACAATATTGAGCGCAACCAGCAGGGCCAGCAGTGGATCGAGCCACAACCAGCCGGTCAACGCTACGGCAGCCACACCCGCGATCACCCCGACCGAGGTCCAGACATCGGTCATCAGGTGATGGGCATCGGCCTCCAGCGTCATCGAACGGTGTTTGCGTCCGACAGTGAGGAGGATGCGTGCGACCAGCAGATTGACGATCGAGGCGGCAACAGAAACCGCGAGACCGATACCGACTTGCTCAAGCGGCTGCGGATACAGCAGGCGATCGATTGCCGCCACGCCAATACCGATCGCGGCAAGCAGAATCAGCAGCCCTTCAAAGCCTGCGGAAAAATATTCAGCCTTGCCGTGTCCGTAGGCGTGCTGGTCGTCAGCCGGCTGTTCGGCGATCGTTATCATGGCCAGCGCCATCATCGCCCCGGCGAGATTGACGACAGATTCAAGCGCATCGGAGAGCAAACCCACCGAACCCGTGATCTTCCAGGCCAAGCCCTTGAGCACGATGGTGGTCAATGCGGCGCAAATCGACAGCCAAGCGTAACGTTTGAGGGAAGAAGATCTCATCCGCGCATTATGGACGCCGAAAGCAGAACTTGTCATCATCATGTTAAACTCAGCCAACAAACGGTCATCACGAGACGCTGCCTTGTCTTCCTCTCCATCTTCTTACTCTTCACCTCCTGTTTCATTGCGTACTGTTCGGGTACGTAAAGCGGGTCTGGCCAGAACGCCGAGCGACACAACGCTCGCCACCAGGGTGGCCCGTGCTGACCTCTCGCAACAGCAGGAACTGGCTCCCGATTCGCTGGGCTGGAGTCTGTTGCTGGCTGCGCGGGTACTCGCCCCGGTCCGCAGCGGGAAGAGTTTGAGCGAAGCCCTGGCGGTTCTGGCCAAAGAACCGCCGGCTGCGCGGGCGGCAGCCCAGGATGTGGCTTACGGCGTATTGCGGCGCTACGCCTGGGGCGAATTCATACTGGCGCGTTTATTGACCAAGCCCCTTACTCATGCGGAAACTCAATCCCTGTTGCTGGGCGCGCTGTACCGTCTGGAGACCCGCCCCGAGGCTACCCCGATGGTCGTCGATCAGGCCGTCGCGGCGGCTGGCGAGTTGGCTGGCGGCGTGTTCAAGGGTCTGGTCAATGGTGTGCTGCGCAATTTTCTGCGCCAGCGCGAATCGCTGTTCGCCGCGCTGGCCACTGATGAAGAAGCCAGATACCAGCATCCGCGCTGGTGGATGGCGCGATTGCGGCGTGCACATCCTGAACACTGGCTGTCGATCGTCGCCGCCGGCAACAGCCCGCCGCCGATGACCCTGCGCGTTAATCAGCGCCGCGGAACGGTGGCCGACTATCTGGCCAGGCTCGAAGCGGCAGGCTTTCCGGCTCGCGCCCTGGGTGCCGGTGGCGTGCTGCTGCAGAAGCCGGTATCGGTTGCGGCCTTACCCGGCTTTTTTGATGGTTTTGTTTCGGTACAGGATGCCGGAGCGCAACGCGCGACCGAACTGCTGGCCCCGGCGCCGGGCTCGCGAGTGCTTGACGCCTGCGCCGCTCCCGGTGGCAAAACCGCTCATTTGCTTGAATCAGCGACGCTCGATCTGCTGGCGCTCGATATCGACGCGGACCGCATAAAACACATCGATGAAAACCTGCAACGACTGGGCCTGCGGGCAACGGTCAAGGTTGCCGATTGCCGGAAGGTCGGGCTCTGGTGGGACGCCCGACCTTTCGACGCCATACTGGCTGATGTTCCGTGCTCGGCATCCGGCGTCGTGCGCCGTCATCCGGACATCAAGCACCTTCGGCGTGAAAGCGACATCCGGCGCTTTGTACACACGCAAGCGGCCCTACTTGACGCACTGTGGCCTTTGCTCAAGGCCGGCGGTAAGCTGCTGTATGCTACCTGCTCGGTTTTCCCGGAAGAAAATGCAGCGCAGATCGACGCCTTTCTCGTTCGCCAGCCCGGCGTCGAGCGCCTGCATGAAGAGCAACTGTTGCCGCAGGATGAAAACGACGGATTCTATTATGCGTTGTTGCGAAAAGCTGCTTAAATCGTTTTTTTGCAGCGTTTTTTTGCTGCTGGCCGCACAGGGTGCACAGGCGACGGTTATCAGCATCCGCAACCTGCAACTGGTGGCCAGCGAGGAGGGTTACAGCCTTGCCGCTGACGTGAACATCAACTTCAATATGCGTCTTGAGGAGGCGGTCAACAAGGGTGTTGTACTCTACTTCGCTGCCGAGTTCGAGCTGACCCAGGCGCGCTGGTACTGGTTTGACCAACAAATCATCCGGCGCAGCAAAACCTTCCAGCTTTCCTATCACGCCTTGACACGTCAGTATCGATTGTCCACGGGTGCCTTGCACCAGAGCTTTGGCACTCTTGATGAAGCGCTGCGCGTGATGTCGCGCCTGCGCAACTGGCAGGTGCTTGAGAAGGGGGAGGTCAAAGCCGGCCAGACCTACCTTGCCGGCCTGCGCCTGCGTCTCGATCTGACCCAGATGGCCAAGACCTTTCAGGTCAGTGCGCTGGCCAACAAGGACTGGAATCTTTCATCCGACTGGCTGCGCTGGAGTTTTACGTCAACGGAGGGCACGCCTGCGACAGCCGCCGTGCCTGTGACAGCCGCCGTGCCTGTGACAGCCGCCGTGCCAGCTCTCGCCCCGACAACTCCACCTGGGCTCCCGGTAGCAACGGAATCTGCTCCAGGTGACGCCAAATGAAGAAGCTGATCATCGTGGCGGCCTTGTTTGGCGGCATCCTGCTCTTTCTGCTCGCCTCGGCTAGCGCCAACACGGCGCTGTTTGCCCGCCATTACCCCTGGTTGCTCGCGCTTAATGCGCTGGTTGCCCTGTCGCTTTTTGCGCTGGTTGTCTGGCAGGTGCGTGTCCTCTGGCAGGAGCATCGGGCCAAGGTCTTTGGCTCGCGGCTCAAGCTGCGGCTGATGCTGATGTTCGGCATGATGGCGGTATTGCCCGGGGTGCTTATTTACGCCGTGTCCGTACAGTTCGTCACCAAGAGTATTGAATCCTGGTTCGACGTGCGCGTCGAGAAGGCGCTCGAATCGGGACTCGATCTCGGGCGCAGCG
>JAYSZS010000176.1:0-10129 GCA_043737935.1 Propionivibrio sp.
CACGCACCAGGCGAAAGGTGAAGTACCCCTCGCCGGTGACCTTGTTGTTGGTTCGTGTTTGACGGATGAACATGCAACGATGCTACAGGAAGTACAAAAAAAACTGCAATACAATAAATATTATGGCACAACAAAACGTCTTTTAGGCTATGCCATTCGGGATATCGTTTTTAATCAACGATTTACCGACATGCTCAAGAGTATAAATCTGGAAATATGACAAAAGGCTGTTAAGGATCGGTTAAGCTCATCATGAATCACCGCTTAATGCTGCAACGCGCTATGGCTTCTGCATATCAATTGCGGAATTTGGCTACTTTCTTGGTGTACCGATCCTGCTCAGCCCCTTTCGAACAACGCAATCGATTCCACGTGTGAAGTATTGGGGAACATATTGACCACCCCGGCACCTTTCAGTTGATACCCCTTCTGTGTAACAAGAATCGCTGCATCGCGCGCCAGCGTTGCCGGACTGCACGATACATAGACGATGCGGCGCGGCCCGTCCTCGCCAATCGCATTGATGAGTTCCACCGCCCCTTCGCGCGGCGGGTCGATCAGCATCTTGTCGAAATGACCGAGCGCGGCCAGCGTTTCCGGCGTCGCTGCAAAGAGATTGGCGACGTCGTACTCGACCTGGCCTGCCAGGCCATTGGCGGCGGCATTCTCTGCGGCACGGCGGACCAGATCGGCACTGCCCTCGATACCCAGCACGCGGGCGCCGGAGCGGGCAATCGGCAAGGTGAAGTTGCCCAGCCCGCAAAACATGTCGGCCACGCGCTCGCCCGGCTGCGGGTCGAGCAGCGTCAGCGCCCGACGCACCAGAACGCGATTGATGGCGTGATTGACCTGGGTGAATTCGGTGGGCGAAAAGAAATGCTCGATGTCGTAATCGGGCAAACGGTAGGAAAGCTTCGGCCCGTCGATCGGGTAAAAGCGGAAGGCAGTGGACGGCCCCTTGGGTTGCAGGTAGAACACCACGCCGTGCCGGTCGGCAAAGGCGCGCAACAAATCCTCGTCGGCGCAACTGAGGGGTTCGAGTATTCGCAAAACCAGCGCCGTGATGACTTCGCCGACAGCCACTTCGATCTGTGGCATGGCTTTGCTGATCGACAGAGCGGAAACCAGCTCGCGCAAGGGCAGCAGCAGCGCCGAGACCGGCGGCGGCAATATCTCGCACTGGCGCATGTCGGCGACATAACTGCTCTTGCGTTCATGGAAGCCGATCAGTACACCGCCTTTCTTCGGAACCAGACGGGCCGACAGGCGCGCCCGCTGACGATAACCCCACGGCGCTCCATATATCGGCGAATAAAGCTGCCCGGCCTTGATCCGCCCGAGATGCCAAAGGTTGGATTCAAGAACACGCTGCTTGGCGGCAACCTGCGCGTCCGGGTCCAGATGCTGCATGCTGCAACCGCCGCATACGCCGAAATGCGGGCACTTCGGTGTCACCCGATCAGGCGATGCCTTCAGGATACGCAGCATGTGAGCCACCTCAAAGCTCGGCTTCCTGCGAAAACTGTTGTACTCGACATGCTCGCCAGGCAAGGCGCCCTCGACAAAAATGGTCTTGCCTTCAAGGCGCGTTATTCCGCGCGCTTCGTGATCCAGCGATTCAATGATTCCGCTCGGCATGCCACTTCCCCAGGAAAAAACACGCCATTTTAACGGTCTATGGCGTTGCGACGAAATCGCCCTACACATAACGGGCGACCAACATTTGCCGTTTGCCGGCGAAACCGGGGCGTTTGTTGACCTCAAACCGTGCAGCGGCCAGCGCCTGGCGCACACTCGCGGCAACCGACCAGGTGGCAGGCGTTGCACCGCTCACGGCCACATGCGCCAAGGAAAGGCACAGCGCTGGCGACCATAGCTCGGGATTCCTGGCGGGTGAAAAGCCATCGAGTTAGAAGGCATCGACCGCCGTAGCCAGCCTGGGAAGGATGTCGACGGCATCGCCGAAGACGAGCGTGAGAACCAGGCGGGCACTTTCAAATTCAAGACGATACTCACCCTGCTCAAGCGCAGGCCAGCGCTGACGCAGTTGTTCGGCGATCAATGCAAATTCAGGCCAGGCGGCCTGGGCAAGCGCCAGATCGGCGGCCTGGAACGGATGCTTTTCAAACGCAACAAAGTGCAGTTCCTGGCAACGTTGCGGGTCGTCGCGCCACGCCAGCCAGGTGGCAAGAAAGTTAAGCCCGAGGCCGAAGCCCGTCTCCAGTATGACAAAGCGCCCCCGCCCTGCCAGCGCGCCGGCAGGCCGTTGCCGGCAAGAAAGACGTGACGCGCCTGGGCGTGGCCGCCGGCTGCCGAGTGGTAGATGTCGCCGTAGATTTCCGAAACCGGCGTGCCGTCGGCAGCACGGATCAGACGCGCCGGTGTTAGTGTCATCTGCACAAGGTTTTTTTAGAGGTTGTGAAAAAAATGCTAACACCCAGCGTAAAGACGCAAAGTCGCAAAAGTGACGCAAATATACCTGTGCAGGCAATGTGATAACTTTGCGCTTTCTTTGCACCTTTGCGTCTTTGCGGTGGATTCTTTTCTCAGCCTCCGAACTCAAACGGTATGGGTTGCGCTCGTTGTGCTGGCTGTTTGTCTCATCCCGCACCCATGGCCAGCGCCACTCGATAGGTGATGAACGAGGCGGCATAGGCCAGTGCAAACAGATAGCCGGCCATGATCAGGGGCATCGTCCAGCCGCCGGTCTCGCGCTTGACCGTCGCCAGCGTGGACAGACACTGTGGAGCAAACACATACCAGGCGAGCAGGGACAACGCGGTGGCCAGGCTCCAGCTCTGCGCAATCAGGGGTGCTAGGGCTTGTGCCGTATTTTCACCCGTTGCCGAGAGGGCATAGACGGTGCCAAGTGCGCTGACCGCCACTTCCCGTGCCGCCAGGCCGGGCACCAGCGCGATGCTGATCTGCCAGTTGAAACCGATCGGTGCAAAAATTACCGCCAGCGCCTGCCCCATCATGCCGGCCAAACTGTACTCGATCGCCGCTCCGCTGGCGCCGTCCGGCGGCGACGGAAAGCTCGCCAGGAACCACAGCAGGATGGTCAGCACGAGGATGATGCCGCCGACCCGCTTCATGAAGATGATCACCCGCTGCCAGATACCGATCGCGATGTTGCGTACGGTCGGCAAGTGATAGCTGGGCATTTCCATCATCAGCGGGCGCACTTGCCGACCAGCCTCGGTAAAGCGTTTGAGCACCCAGGCCACGGCCAGCGCACCGAGCACGCCGGCAAAGTACAAAACCAGCAACACCAGCCCCTGCAACTCGAGCATGCCCCACACCTCGCGCTGCGGAATAAAGGCGCCAATCAGCAGCGCGTAGACGGGCAGCCGCGCCGAACAGGTCATCAGCGGCGCGATCATGATCGTTACCAGACGGTCGCGCGGGTTGGCGATGGTGCGTGCGGCCATGATGCCGGGGATGGCGCAGGCGAAACTCGACAGCATCGGGATAAACGAACGTCCGCTCAGACCAACACTACCCATCACCCGATCCAGCAGAAATGCCGCGCGCGGCAGGTAACCCGATTCTTCGAGGACGAGAATGAAGAAGTAGAGAATGACGATCTGTGGCAGGAAGACCAGCACCCCGCCGGCTCCGGCAATCACGCCATCGACGATCAGGCTCCTGAACCACATCTCCGGCAATACGGCACCGACGGCATCGCCCAGGCTGGCGGTCGCCGTCTTGATCAACGTCATCGGAACCTCAGCCCATGAAAACACCGCCTGGAAGACCAGGAACAGCACCAGTGCCAGCAGCAGCGGCCCAATCACCGGGTGCAGCACGACACTATCGATGCGATCGCTCGGCGTGTGCGGAACCACCGCATCGAGCCCGAGGCGTTGCAGGATATGACATACGACAAGGTGGTCAGGCTCGTCGCTATAGGCATCGCCCGGCGCGCTCGCGTTAGTCAGACCAGGCACTGGCGTTGTCAGCGCCATGGAACGCCACATCTCCGGGTCATCGAACAAGGCCAGCAGGGGCTCGGCTCCCGTACGCTGAATGGCGACGGTACTGACGACCGGCAAGCCAAGTTCAGCCGCCAGCGCCTCCGGGACAACCTTGATACCGCGCTTCTCGGCCAGATCCGCCATGTTGAGCGCCACCATACAGGGCAGCCCCAGCCGTTTGACGGCCAGCGCCAGACGCAGATTGCGCCGCAGGTTGGTGGCGTCGACCACGCACACCACCAGATCCGGTCGCTTTTCGCCGGTCGCCCGGCCAAACAGCACATCGCAGGTCACGTGTTCATCCGGTGAGCGCGGGTAGAGGCTGTAAGCGCCGGGCAGGTCGAGTACGCGCAAGGTCTTGCCGGCTGGCGTCGTCAGCCGGCCCTCCTTGCGTTCGACCGTTACGCCGGCGTAGTTGGCGACCTTCTGCCGGCTACCGGTCAGCAGGTTGAAGAGCGCGGTTTTTCCGCAATTCGGATTACCGACCAGAGCCAGCAATGGACCGCTCGGGTGCAGATGAATGACCGCTTGATTCATGACTTGCTCTCCTCAAGACTGTAATGAGCTATCAACGCTACGCGCACACAGGCGGCTTCAGCCCGGCGCAAGGCAAAAGTCGATTGGCCGATGCGTACCACCAGCGGGTCGCCGCCGGGCAGACCGCGCGCCATCAGCATGACGTGTTCGCCGACGATGAAGCCGATTTCTTCCAGCCAGCGCGCCCATTCCGGCGCGTCAGGTGGCGCCTGGACCTGCTGGACAGTCAGCGCCTGCCCAATCGCTGCCCGATCGAGCGTTTCGACGGCAATTTCATTTTCCGGATTTGGTACCATAATCTCCTCTATTGAGTTCATCAACTTGACTTACTTGAAGCGCCAGGTCATGCCGATGGAAGCAGTTTGAGTTGTCGTTTTGGGGCTGTCATTGTCAGCCCTGCGGACAATACCGAAATCAAAATCAAGATCCTTGTCCGGAGAGTAAATTGCACAAAGCTCGACAAAATTCGAGCGTAGGGCAGTGCCTGCACCCCGAGTGGATTCTGTGCCCAGGTCCAGCGCCAGTTTCCATTGCTCGTTGACATCCCATACCGGGGCCATCGAGGCGCGCGTCGTTGTCGCATCGGGATTGTTCAAGGCGTTGCGAAAGCGATCACGCGCAATGCCGGCATTAATGTGTATGGCGCCGAAGGAAACTGTTTGCGTAAGAATCAGCGTCAGGTTGGCAGAAGGTTTACCTGTACCCAGCCCGGCGTTTTCTAGCCTTTCGATCACCGGAAAGATGATTTCAGGCTTGAGGGCAAAACTGGTTCCGCCCTCTATATCATCATAAAAGCGCCACTTTGCACCCAGCGCAGAATTACCATAACCGCTGCGATCCAACCCCGGGGCACTTGAAAGAATCCGGGAAAATCCAATGCCGGCATAGCCGTCAACGGTCTCGCTCAGGCCGCGCGTATAGACCACGGGAATGGTTTGCACACGCACCGTATCGCCTGCTGCAGTTGCACGATCCTCGTTAAAGGAAAACTCGAGCTGGTTGCCGTCAGCACCCTGGGTACCCGTATCGTCAGTGATGAGAGGCTGGAAGGCAAGAACCTGAAACGAAAAACCTGCCACTACGATTGGCGCAACCTGGGCTAATAAGCGTCTGGGCGACTTTATGAAGGTATTGCTCATCGGGTAAAACCCTTAATACGACATTGGTTTATGTTGAGAACTGTTCTCATCATACACGCGAACTGTTCTCAACTGCGAATATTTTTTTGAAACGCGCAGAGACCCGCCGAGACCGTAGTTTCACCAGTTCCCAATCGAAGGCGGGTATACTTTGTGGCTTTGGCAGACTTTCTGCTGCTAGGCAGACCATCGTAAAAACAATGACAATCCGCGACCAACCACTTTCCGTCGCCGACAACCTCCTGCCCGGCCTGTCGACGATCCCACTGCCTGCGGCATGGCTCGCGGGAGTTGGGGCACAACTTGCTGCCGATGAAAAAGTTCTGGCCTGGCTGGAGATTGACCTTGACAAGCAACTGCGTTTTTCCCCCGGCCTGGTGGTGCTGACCAATCAGCGCCTGCTCGCCGGCACGGCGAACGATCAAAACTGGCAGACGCATACGTTCCGCCCCGGATTGAAACTGACGCGCCGCGACCATTCGGGCGTCGGCAGTCTCGAGCTCTTTGCAGCGGACGCGCGACTGGCCCTGTGGCGCTACACACTGGGGGGCGACATTGCCGCCGGGCGACTGATCGAGCATTTGACGCGACAGCTCGCCTTCCACCTCTCGAGACAAATTCCGACAGCCCCGACACAGGCCCTGTGTCCGAAATGCGAAACGCCGCTGCTGGCCGGCCAGGAAGAGTGTGCGCTGTGCAGCAAGAAAATCCACACGCCGCCTTCGACATGGACACTGTTCCGGCTGTGGCGCTTCGCCTACCCTTACCGCTGGCGTCTGCTGGCCGGCTTCCTGCTGTCATTGGGATCGACCGCGGCAACGCTGGTACCGCCGTATCTGACGATGCCGATGATGGACAAGGTGCTGATCCCTTTTCAGAACGGCCAGCCAATCGACAGCGGTCTGGTGATGCTTTACCTTTCCGGCCTGCTCGGCGCGGCGTTGCTGGCCTGGGTACTCGGCTGGGCGCGCTCCTACATTCTGGCGCTGGTCTCCGAACGCATCGGTGCCGACCTGCGCACGACGACCTACGAGCACCTGCTGAAACTTTCACAGGAATACTTCGGCGGCAAGCGAACGGGCGATCTGATGGCGCGCATCGGTTCGGAAACCGACCGCATCAACATTTTCATCTCGCTGCACTTTCTCGATTTCGTCACCGACGTGCTGATGATCGTCATGACCAGCGCCATCCTGGTTTCGATCAACCCCTGGCTGGCGCTGGTGACCCTGCTCCCGCTGCCGATCATCGCTCTGCTGATTCACAAAGTACGCGAAAAACTGCGCACCGGTTTCGAGCGCGTCGACCGTATCTGGGCTGAAGTCACCAATGTACTGGCTGACACCATCCCCGGCATCCGCGTGGTCAAGGCCTTCGCTCAGGAACAGCGCGAAGCGGCGCGTTTCCGCTCCGCCAACCTGCACAACCTCGAAGTCAACGACAAGGTCAACAAAGTCTGGTCACTGTTCTCGCCGACCGTCACCCTGCTGACCGAAATCGGTCTGCTCGTCGTCTGGGCCTTCGGTATCTGGCAGATCTCGCAAGCGGATATCACCGTCGGTGTCCTGACCGCCTTCCTGGCTTACATCAGCCGCTTCTACCTGCGCCTCGACTCGATGAGCCGCATCGTTTCCGTGACGCAGAAAGCCGCCGCCGGAACCAAGCGCATTTTCGACATCCTCGATCATGTTTCGAGCGTTCCGGAACCCCTCAATCCGGTGCATCTGGCGAACGTCAGCGGCCGCATCGAGTTGCGTAATGTCGGCTTTCGTTACGGTACGCGCAGCGTCACGCGCGACATCAGCTTCAAGATCGAGCCGGGCGAAATGATTGGGCTGGTTGGGCACAGCGGCTCCGGCAAAAGCACGATGGTCAACCTGATCTGTCGCTTCTACGACGTAACTGAAGGGGCCATCCTGATCGACGACGTCGATATTCGATCGCTGCCGGTCTCCGAATACCGGAAGCATATCGGTCTGGTGCTGCAGGAACCCTTCCTCTTCTTCGGGACGATTGCCGAGAACATCGCTTACGGCAGGCCGGAAGCGATGCGCGAGGAAATTGTCACCGCCGCCCGCGCGGCGCACGCGCACGAATTCATCCTGCGTCTGGCGCACGGCTATGACTCGCTGGTCGGCGAACGCGGCCAGGCGCTCTCCGGTGGCGAACGCCAGCGCATCTCGATTGCTCGCGCCCTGCTGATTGACCCGAAGATCCTGATCCTCGACGAAGCCACCTCGTCGGTCGACACGACGACCGAGAAGGAAATCCAGAAAGCCCTCGACAACCTGGTGCGCGGGCGAACCACAATTGCCATCGCGCACCGCCTGTCAACGCTGCGTGACGCCAACCGGCTGGTTGTGCTCGATCATGGCCGCATTGTCGAAGTCGGCAACCACGACCAGCTGATGGCACAGGAAGGCCATTATTTCCGCCTTTATGAGGCTCAGGCGCGCAACGTCGATACCGAGGCCGTTTCACTCAGATTTGAAATGGCCGGCAAGAACGAAGAGGACCGCGAATGATCAACCCGCCTGATTATCAACTGCGGCTCGACGCTTTCGGTCGTCTTCAATTGACCGGTGCTGACGGCGAAACCCATTCCGGCGTTGTCCCGGTACGCGCTTTTCCGATTGCCACACCGGATTGGGGTATTGCGCTGGTCGACCCGCACGGCAAGGAGCTGGCCTGGATCGATCGCCTGAGCGAGCTGCCGGACGAGTTGCGCACTTTGGTTGAAAGCGAACTTGCCGGGCGTGAGTTCATGCCCGTCATCAGCCGCATCCTCAGCGTATCGAGTTATGCCACACCCAGCACCTGGCAGATCGAAACCGATCATGGCGATACGCAGCTCATTCTCAAGGGTGAAGAAGATATCCGCCGTCTGACCCTGCCGGCGCTGTTGATCGCAGACAGCCACGGCATTTATTACCTGATCCGCGACCGTTATGCGCTTGACCTGCAAAGCCGCAAGATTCTGGATCGATTCCTTTGAACGCCATACAGCCAGCTATCCCCCGTGCCGCGGTGGGTCGGGTTGTCGTGATTCACTTGTCGTACTGATCCTTGCTGATTGATAACTTGAGGAATTTTGAATGTTGAGCATTTACGGCATCAAAAACTGCGACACCATGAAAGCAGCCTTCGCCTGGCTGGACAGCCGTGGCGTCGCCTACGAATTCATCGACTACAAGAAAAATGGCATCGCACAGGAGCACCTGCCCGACTGGAACCAACGTGCCGGCTGGGAATCGCTGCTCAACCGGCGCGGCATGATGTGGAAGCGATTGAGCGACGAAGAACGAAACGATGTCGATGAGAGCAAGGCGCTGGTGCTGATGACCGACTACCCGACGTTGATCAGGCGTCCGGTGCTCGATACCGGCATGGCACTGCTCGTTGGCTTCGACCCGGAACGCTACGCCACAGAACTGGAATGACCGGGAATTACGTTCAGCGTTTTCTGCTCGACGAGCTCGACATCCGGGGCACTATCGTTCGCCTCGATTCGGTTTGGCAGCAGCTTCTCACCAAGCGCAACTATCCCGCGCCGGTGATCGAACTGCTCGGCCAGATGAGCGCCACCACCCTGCTTTTGGCCGATAACCTCAAGCAGCCCGGGCGACTGACCATCCAGTTGCGCGGCGACGGAACGGTCCCGCTGCTGGTCATCGACTGCAACGAAACGCTCAATATCCGCTGCATGGCGCAGCATGGTGATGAGATCAAGCCAGCCTCGCTGATCAAGCTTCTCGGCCACGGGCAGCTTTTACTCTCGCTCGACCTGCCCTCCATGCGCCAGCCTTACCAGAGCTTTGTTCCACTGGTTGGTGACAGCATCGCCGAAATCTTCGAGCACTACCTTAAGCAGTCCGAACAACTCGCCGCGCGCATTTTCCTAGCCGCCTCGCCCTCCGGCGCCAGCGGTCTTTTTCTGCAAAAAATGCCATCAACCGACCAGCGCGATGCTGACGGCTGGACGCGCATCGAGGCATTGGTCAGCACGGTCAAGTCCGAAGAACTGCTTGATATGCCAGGCGAGGAACTGCTCAGGCGGCTGTTCCACGAGGAAATCGTTCGCGTTTTCGACAAGAAAGCCGTCACCGGCAACTGCCCCGAAGACCGGGAAAAGGTCGGCAACATGCTGCTCTCGCTCGGTCGCGAGGAAATCTATGCCGCGCTCAGGGAGCGCGGCGAAATCGTCATCCGCGACGATCTTGGCAACCGCGAATACCGTTTCGACAAGGCGGCCATCGACGAACTGTTCAGCAACACGCCGGGAACTCCACCGACGGTGCATTGAGGGTTATGCTCAGAGACTGTGAAAAAATCAAAAATCCACCGCAAAGACGCAAAGGTGCAAACAAAGCGCAAAGTTAACCCGAATGGCACTTACTTTAGCCCGATGACGTTGAAGTCAGTGGTGTAAGCGTTTGAATTTGAGGCGAGAAGGAGGTGGCTGACCCAGGGATTGAT
>JAYSZS010000177.1:0-4526 GCA_043737935.1 Propionivibrio sp.
GCCAGCGATGAGATCGCCTCGGAGGCGTATTCGATCGGGCCGGGCCCGGTGATGATGGTCTCGATGCGGTGCCCAGGCTCATCGAGAAGATGCGGTTCCGATCCCATGGCCGGGCTCTTAACGGCCGAGCGCCGTGCGAACCTTCTTCAGTGCCTCGACTGCCTCGGGACCCTTGTTCTTGGCCCACTCGTCCCAGTAAGGTGCGACGAGCTTCAGGCCCTCTGCCAGGTCGGCCTTGGATTCGCGCGTAATGACCATACCGCCGTCGGCGAACTTCTTGGTCAGCACTTCTTCCTCGGCCTGCATGGCGGCGGTGATCAGCGCCATGTTGTCGTTCACGATCTTGCGCACCTTGGCCTGCACGTCGGGAGTCAACTTGTTGAAGCGCTCCTTGTTGACGATGATCACCGAGTTGAAGTAGTTGATGCCGATGCGGTAGTTGTACTTGAGTAGATCCTTCCAGACATTGCCGCCGCCCGTATTGGCGGTCAGCACGCCGTCGACCACGCTGCGGTCCAGTGCCGACGGAACCTCGGGGGCACCGATGGTGACCGGCACGCCGCCCAGCCGTTTGATGAATTCGCCCTGCTCGGGGGAAGTGACGCGGATCTTCTGCCCCTTGATGTCGGCCAGTGAGGTGAGCTTCTTGCTCGAATAGGCGACCTGATACGGATACAGATACTGGCCCAGCACGATGACGCCCTTGCGGTCGAACGCTTTCTGCAGGTATGGATCCATGATAGCGGCCGCCTTCTGGTACTCCTCCAGTGATTGGATCAGCATGGGCAGGCGCAGCACCCCGCCGATCGGGATGTTGCCGAGGAAATAACCGTCGTCGCCCATCTGCACGACGTCGTCGCTGACGGCCGGTGTGATCGTCGTGGTGTTGATCGGCAGCGAACCACCCAAATGCAGGCGAACCGAGAGTGCACCGCCGGTTTCTTTTTCAATCTCCTCGGTCACCTTGTTGAGGCCCTTGACCGCGGACACGGTCGAGACGGCGTTATAGACATACAGGTTCCACTTCTCCGCGCCAAGCGCCGGCAGCGAAACAATGCTGGCCGCCACGGCAAGCGAGGCGAATGTCAAGCGCAGGTGCGCAGTGAGCGGGTTGAAATTCATGGGTCTTGTCTCCAGGATAAAAAGGTTAGCGGATTCATCGCGGGCGGCGTCGCCTGTTGCCTGCGCTTGCCGCATTCACTGCGCGACCGGAATGCGCCACGCTCGCTGGAAGTTTAATTTGGTATGGTGGTGCGGACAATAGAAACTGCACATGTGGTAATTAATAACACACATGTATTTTGATATTTCAGCAGTTTGCGCTGGCAACAACGCGCCGTGCGAACGCCTGCACGGCCGCAGCGCATTCAGCTGCGTGGGAAAAAACGAGGCCATGGCGGGCACGAGGAAACACCGCCAGTTCACAAAACGGGACCTGCTGCTTGATCTGGTTTGAAAGATCGACCGTGACGAACGGGCTGCCATCCGGCGTCAGCAACAGCGTCGGTGCGGCGATGTTGGACAGCTCGGCTGTCAGGTCCGTGTCGACAAGCAGTTCGCCAACCGCCAGCAGCGCCTGCGGCTCGCACGCCGCCTGCGTAGTGGCGAACCATTCGCGTTGCGCTGCCGTGAGTGCGCCTGCGTGGAAGCGCCGGTCCATCATCTCGTCCGACCACGCCTGCATGCCGAGCAACCTCAACTCTTCACGCCAGCGCCGCACCAGTTCAATGCCCGATCCACGATGCGCGGTACTGACGCATGTCAGCGTCAGCACCGGCGAATCCGCTCGTGCAGCCAGGTGCAGCGACGCCGTACCGCCGAAAGATTCGCCCACGAGGTGAAAGCGCTGCGCGCCCGCGGCCGCCGCGACCGCAACGATGTCGTCGGCGAAGCGTTTGAGGGTCCAGGAGGCGGGTGAACCGCAGGACACCGACAGGCCGAATCCTCGCGTATCGAAGCGCACCAGCCTGAAGTCGGACGCCAGCACCGGCAGCCAATCGCTCCACACGTTCGAGTTGGTCCCCACGCCATGGCAGAACACGAGGGTGTCGACCGGCTCGCGCCAGGGCGGCGTGAGGTCGATCACTTCGTAGTTCAGCAGGCCGCTGCCCGTATCGCAAATCATGTTTTTGTCCCGCTGGTGAAAAAAGTCTGATTTGACATCGGGATGCCAAATATTCAAAATACAGGTGTGTTATTTCATATCACAGATGACGTTTGGAATGATCGAATGTACGGCGTCGCGCTATAGTCTGACTGCCATTCACAACCCGCGCCGCAAGGCCAGGACCACCCATGCACCAGTTCAAGTTCGACGCCGTGCGCCTGCCGCCCGCGTGCGATACGCTGCGCCGCGAGGTGCGCGAATTCCTCGCGCGCGAACAGGCGGCAGGCACCTTCATACCTGCGCCCGATGCCTGGGCTTCATGGTCGCCGGACTTCAGTCGCAAGTGCGGCGAGGCGGGCTTCATCGGGCTGACGCTGCCCGCGCAATACGGCGGTCATGGCCGCACTGCGCTGGAGAAGTTCGTGGTGACAGAGGAAATGCTCGCTGCGGGCGCGCCCGTCTTCGCGCACTGGATCGCTGACCGCCAGAGTTCGATGCAAATCCTGCGCAACGGCAGCGAGCGTGCACGGCGCGAGATCCTTCCGCGCATCGCAGGAGGAGAATGCTTTTTCGGAATCGGCATGAGCGAGCCCGACTCGGGTTCCGACCTGGCGGCCGTGCGTACGCGCGCGAACCGCGTCGACGGTGGCTGGTCCATTACCGGAACCAAGATCTGGACCAGTAACGCCCACCGCGCCCATTACCTCCTGGCGCTGGTGCGCACCGAGGCGAAGGGTGATGCGCGGCACAAGGGGCTGACCCAATTCATCGTCGATCTGTCCAGCCCGGGTTTGCAGGTGCGGCCCATCTACAACCTGTATGGCGGTCACGACTTTAACGAAGTCAGCTTCCAGGACTGCTTCGTCCCCGACGATATGGTGGTCGGCGATGTCGGTGATGGCTGGAACATGGTCACCGGCGAACTGGCCTACGAGCGCGCAGGCCCCGACCGCTACCTCAGCGCCTACCAGCTCCTGCTCAGCGCGATCCGCGAGGCCGGCACCGAGCCCGGCGCGCGCGATGCCAACGACCTGGGCCGCCTGGTGGCGCATCTGGCGACGCTGCGCCGCATCTCGTCGTCGATCGCGGGCATGCTTGAGCGCGGGGAGCAGCCGGTGGTCGAAGCAGCCTTGCTCAAGGACATGGGAACGACCTTCGAGCGCGAAGTGCCTGAGGTCGTCCGCCTGCTGCATCCATTGGAGCCTGCTCTTGTCGGCGAGCGCGGGCTGGCGGCCACCGACGGTATCGACGCGATGCTGGGCGAAACTGTGCTGCGTGCTCCCGGGTTCACGCTTCGCGGCGGCACGCGCGAGATCCTCCGGGGAATGATTGCCAAAGGAATGGGGCTGCGATGAGCGATATCCGTAACGACCTGCTCGACACAGTGGACCGGCTGTGCGAGGAAAAGTGCACGCGCGCCGTGCTGGTGGCGGCCGAACAGGGCGAATGGCCGGCCGTGCTTTGGGACGGGCTGGAAGATCTCGGCCTGGTGCGCGCGCTGCTTCCCGAAGAAGCGCAAGGATCGGGTCTCGAGTTTGACGACGCCATGGCCGTGTTGCGCCGCTGCGCCTACCACGCCGTGCCGCTACCGCTGGGCGAAACCATGCTTGCCGGACGCCTGCTGCTCGCGGCGGGCCTGCAGGTTCCGCGCGGCCCGATCACCGTGGTGCCCCCCGGCCGCGAATCGCTGGCCATTCGTATCGAAGGCGCGAGCGCCCGTGTATGCGGCTCGGCTGTCCGGGTGCCCTGGGCCAACGCGTGCGCCCATGCCGTTGTCGTGGGGCACGCCGAAAGCGGGCCGGTCATCGGCGTAGTGGCAACCGGCGGATGCGTCAGCGCGGTCCAGCGCAACCTGGCCGGCGAACCTCGATGCGACATGCATTGGACCGATGCGCTGCTGCTTTCGATGGCCCCGTTCCCCGGCGGTATCGAACGCCTGCGGGCCGAAGGTGCGCTGGTGCGCAGCGTGCAGATGGCTGGCGCGCTCGAGCGCATCCTCGCCTACTCACTCCAGTATGCGAGCGAACGCGTGCAGTTCGGCAAGCCGATCGGCAAGTTCCAGGCAGTGCAACACATGCTGGCCCTGCTGGCAGGACACTCGGCAGCAGCCGGTGCCGCCGCCGACATGGCAGTGGATGCATCGACTGGTGAAGCCGACGGCTTCGCGGTCGCGGTGGCGAAGTCGCGCACCGGCGAGGCCGCCGGAAAGGGTGCGGAAATCGCGCACCAAGTCCACGGCGCTATGGGGTTCACCCATGAGCACAACCTGCACCACTGCACGCGCCGCCTCTGGTCCTGGCGCGAGGAATTCGGTAACGAGAGCTTCTGGCAGGAACGGCTTGGGCGGCAGGTCGCTGCCGCAGGCCCGCAGGCCCTCTGGCCGACGATCACAGCGCTTTGAAACGGGCAGCTCCCACAT
>JAYSZS010000178.1:0-4514 GCA_043737935.1 Propionivibrio sp.
GGTGATTTCGGAATCGCTTCGAGCCATTCGAGCCCTTCCCTTTCGCCGGCTTCGCGCAGGGTGAAATTCTTTTCCAGCGTACTTTTGCCGGCACTTTTGCCGTCACTGTCACCCACCAGCAGCGCGACTGGTGAGCCGCTCAGTGCGGCACCAAACTTTTTCACCGTCACCTGGCGCAAATCCGGATCGTAAATCCAGACTTTTTCGCCATCGCCGACCAGCAACTGACTGTAGGGCCGCTCGATCTGCCAGCGGAATTTTCCGGGGCGAGAGAACATCATCACGCCACTCGACTGCTGTGGCCTTTTTCCATTCTTGGCAACAACAATCTGCGCAAAATCGGCGCGCACGGTCTTCGTCGTTTCGAGAAAGCGGTGCAGCCTTTCTATGGCAGTGGCATGAGAGAGGTGAGTAGCCAATAGACAAATGGCCACGAAAATAAATCGTCGCATCAGCTTTCTTCCTTGCGCGCAATGACCTCGCGGCCACCGCGACCATCCATCGCCGACACCAGACCAGCTTTCTCCATGGCTTCGATCAGGCGCGCCGAACGGTTGTAGCCAATGCGCAGATGACGCTGCACCAGCGAGATCGAAGCGCGACGATTCTTGAGAACGATTTCGACGGCCTGATCGTAGAGCGGGTCGGACTCGGCATCGCCAGCCGCATCGCCCTCTCCGCTACCACCCTCGCCCTCGCCCTCGTCATCGAGACCGGCGCCGGTCAGCACGCCATCGACATAATCCGGCGCCCCCACGCCCTTCAGGTAATCGACCACATGATGAACTTCGTCGTCGGCGACAAAAGCACCATGCACGCGCGTCGGGTAACCGGTACCCGGCGCCAGAAAGAGCATGTCGCCCTGCCCAAGCAAGGCCTCGGCACCCATCTGGTCGAGAATAGTTCGCGAATCGATCTTCGATGACACCTGGAATGACATTCGCGTCGGGATGTTGGCCTTGATCAGGCCGGTAATCACATCGACCGATGGCCGTTGCGTCGCCAGAATAAGGTGGATTCCCGACGCGCGGGCCTTCTGGGCCAGGCGTGCGATCAACTGCTCGACCTTCTTGCCGGCAACCATCATGAGATCGGCCAGTTCGTCGATAACCACCACGATATACGGCATAGAGACCAGTGCTTCGGCCGACTCCGGCGTCAGCGAGAAGGGATTAGTCAGTTTCTTTCCGGCCTTCTCGCCGTCCTTGATGCGATGGTTGAGGCCGGCGATATTGCGCACCCCCATCGCCGACATCAGCTTGTAGCGTTTTTCCATTTCGGCGACGCACCAGTTGAGCGCGTTGGCGGCCTGCTTCATGTCTACCACCACCGGTGCCAGCAGGTGCGGAATGCCCTCGTAAATCGACAGTTCCAGCATTTTCGGGTCGACCAGGATCAGGCGCACCTTGTCCGGCTCGGACTTGTAGAGCAAGGACAGAATCATGGCGTTGATGCCGACCGATTTGCCGGAGCCTGTCGTTCCAGCAACCAGCAGGTGCGGCATTTTGGCCAGATCGACGACCACTGGATGACCACCGATATCCTTGCCGAGCGTCATCGCCAGCGGCGAGTTCATGTCGTGATAGGCACTGCTCGAAATGATCTCGGAAAGCCGTACGATCTGCCGTTTGGCATTCGGAAGTTCGAGCGCCATGCAGGATTTACCGGGAACCGTCTCGACCACGCGGATCGACACCATCGACAGCGCGCGCGCCATATCCTTGGCCAGATTGACGATCTGTGCGCCTTTCACGCCGATTGCCGGTTCGATTTCGAAACGCGTGATCACCGGGCCCGGATAAGCGGCCAGCACCCGGACCTGGACGCCAAAGTCGGCGAGCTTGCGCTCGATCAGGCGCGAAGTGTATTCGAGGCTTTCGCTACTGACCTGATCGGCCTGAGGTGCCGCCGGTTCAAGCAAATGCAGTGGTGGCAGCAGCCCACCCACCAACGCCTCGGGGAAGAGTAGCACCTGACGCTCGCGCTCGATCCGCTTCTCGACTTTTATCGGCATCGCTAGCGCTGGCGCCGGCTTTTCAATGATGATCGGCTCATGAGTTTCAACTCGCCGTTTCTCGTCCTCGACCACCGCCTCGCGCTCGCGCGCCACCTCACGACCGATTTGCCGATCCTGCCAGCGCTCGATCAGGCCACGCACGGCGCCGTAGGCGGCTTCAAATAGGGCGCCAAAACGTTCTACAACTGTCAGCCACGACATCCCGGAAAAAATGCTCCAGCCGAGCATCAGTGCCGCCAGCAAGGTCAGTGTCGCTCCGGTATAACCCAGATAGCGCACCGCAATCCTTTTGATCTCGTATCCAATCAGACCACCGGCACCAGGTTCGAAGGGTAACTGCATTTTGAGTGAATAAAAACGCAAGGCTTCCAGCCCGCTGCTGGCGACAATCAAGACAATAAAGCCGGCCAGCGCAATGTAAAGCGGGCGCCGATCAGCCGAGCGCAAACCGTCAAGACGACGGTAACCCCACCACACGAGGGCGATCAGCAAGACGACCCACCACCAGGCGGAAAGACCGAAGACAAAAAGCAACAAATCGGCCAGCCAAGCACCGGCACGGCCGGCCGGATTGTGCAGACTCGCTCCATGCACCGCATGCGACCAGCCGGGATCGCTTCGCTGATAGCCCCACAGTGCCAGTCCAAGAAATGCTGCCAGGGCAACCAGCGCCAGCCAGCGCGATTCCTGCAGTACGAGCGCGATTTTCTCCGGTAGCGGGCTCGGCGCTTCGGAATGGCGGTCAACCCGGCCAATGGTTTTTTGCAGCGAAGCCATCGATATCTGTAGGAACTGGGCAAAAGAGCATTATAACCGGCTGTCGGCAACAACCGGTGTGCTTCAATCCTCGGAGAGGACAATAAGTCCCGGTTCGATACGGATATAGCCGCTACGCTCCAAATCCTTCATCACGCGACTGACCATCTCGCGCGAGGCACCAACCATCTTGGCCATATCCTGTTTGGTCACCTTGCGCCGAATCACACGCAAGCCGTTTTCCTCAACCGAAAAATCGAGGAGCAACTTGGCGACTCGCCCGTAAACGTCCATCAACGCCAGGCTCTCGATCTTTCGATTCGCTTCGCGCAAACGCAGCACCAGGCTCTTCATGATATTCAGGCAGAGGTCAACGTTATCGACCAGGGCTTTCATCAAATCCGCCTTGGAAATCATCAACAATTCACAGGATTCATTGGCAACAACGTCGGCCGAACGCGGCGAGCCGTCAATCAGCCCCATCTCGCCAAAGCATTCGCCAGCGGCAAGAAAGGTCAGAATCACCTCGTTTCCTTCGGCATCCCGATTCAGCACTTTGGCACTTCCGCTCACTATGACAAACAGCGAGTCGGTGCTGTCACCGACGAAGACAATCGTTGTATTGCGTGTCACCTTGCGGCTGACGGCCATTCGCGCAATCTGTTCGAGTTGAACATCCGGCAGCCCGGCAAACAAGGGAATGTTCTGTAATAAATACAAACCTGACTTCGCACTCGCTTGATGCTGTTTGGCTTGCATGGGTCTCTCTTTCGTTTAAGTAATTATTTCAAAGAGTTGTACAAGGATTATAAGATAATTCCCGGTTTTCTCACCAATTCACTACCGAGTTAAACGTCGATTGCCGGTTATAATTTCTGCATTGCTTTGCCTCGGAAGAAAGAAAAATGACCCAGACGCCACGCCATTGCCGCCTCCTGATCCTGGGTTCCGGCCCCGCCGGCTACACGGCGGCCGTCTACGCCGCCCGTGCCAACCTGAAACCGGTGCTGATTACCGGCATGGCCCAGGGTGGCCAGTTGATGACCACGACCGATGTCGATAACTGGCCCGCCGACGCCCAGGGCGTGCAGGGGCCGGAATTGATGCAGCGCTTTGAAGAGCATGCCAAACGCTTCGAAACCGAAATCATTTTCGACCACATCCATACCGCCAATCTGGGCGAAAAGCCCTTTACCCTGATCGGTGACGCCGGCACCTATACCTGCGACGCACTGATCATTTCGACCGGCGCGTCGGCGCAGTATCTCGGCCTGCCCTCGGAAGAAGCGTTTTCCGGTCGTGGCGTTTCCGCCTGCGCCACCTGCGACGGCTTCTTTTACCGCAACCAGCCGGTGGCCGTGATCGGCGGCGGCAATACGGCGGTTGAAGAAGCGCTTTATCTGTCCAATATCGCCAGCCACGTGACCGTGGTGCATCGCCGAGACAAGTTCCGTAGCGAAAAAATCCTGCAGGACAAGCTGTTTGAAAAGGAAAAAGCCGGCAAGGTCAGCATCAAGTGGCACTCGACCCTCGACGAAGTGCTGGGCGACAAGTCAGGGGTTAACGGCATCCGCATCAAGAGTACGCTGAACGGCGCCTGCGAAGACCTCCCGCTGATGGGCGTGTTCATCGCCATCGGCCACAAGCCGAACACCGATCTCTATGTCGGGCAACTGGAAATGGAAGGCGGCTACATCATCACCGAATGCGGCCGCCAGGGAAATGCGACCGCGACGTCGAT
>JAYSZS010000179.1:0-10106 GCA_043737935.1 Propionivibrio sp.
GCCATCATCGCCAACCTGCACGACATTATCATCATTCTCGGCTTCTTTGCCTTCTTCCAGTGGGAGTTCTCACTTTCGGTTCTGGCGGCGGTGCTGGCCGTGCTCGGTTACTCGGTCAACGAATCGGTCGTCGTCTTCGACCGTGTGCGCGAAACGTTCAAGAAGGTGCGTGGGCTGACGACACCGCAAGTGCTTGACCACGCCATCACCAGCACCATCTCGCGCACCATCATCACCCACGGCTCGACGCAGCTCATGGTGCTGTCCATGCTTCTTTTCGGCGGAGCCACCCTGCACTACTTTGCCATGGCTCTGACCATCGGCATCTGCTTCGGAATTTATTCCTCGGTCCTCGTCGCCAGCCCGCTGGTCATGTGGCTGGGCGTCTCGCGCGAGCACTTCATCAAACCCAATAAGCCGGTTGAGGGTGCCAACGAGGACGGCGCAGTCGTCTGAACATTACTTCTGAATCAATGGGTACTTCTTTAACGGTAGCCGCTAATTGTTGCCCCCCCCGCTCGAAACGGCAAGTTGACATTGCCAATCAGTCTCGAAGACACTTGAGGCAAATCAAAGGGGGGTTGCAAAATGGATATCAGCATCGTTCTCCAGTTTCTCGTCATCCTGTTCTGCCTGCTGGTCGGCGCACACTATGGCGGTTTCGCGCTGGGTCTGATCGGCGGCGTTGGCGTACTGATTTTCACCTTTGTCTTCCACCTGCAACCCGGCAAGCCGCCGATCGATGTTCTGCTCACCATCATGACGGTACTCGGCTGTGCCTCGGTGCTGCAAACCGCCGGCGGGCTCAACGTGATGATGCGCTTTGCCGAGAGAATCCTGCGTCGCCATCCGCAGCAGATTACCCTGCTGGCACCCCTGACGACCTGGTCGCTGACCGTGATGTGCGGCACCGGCCACGTGGTGTACACCATGTTCCCGATCATCTACGACATTGCCATAAAGAAGGGGATCCGCCCCGAGCGCCCGATGGCGGTAGCGTCGATCGCCTCGCAGATCGGCATCTGTGCCTCGCCGGTATCGGTCGCCGTGGTCTCGATGGTGGCCATTCTCGGCAAATCGAAAGGAATCGACGGACACGCAATCAGCCTGATCGAAATGCTCTCCGTCGGCATGCCGGCAACCCTTTGCGGTGTCATCGTTGCCGCCCTGTGGAGCATGCGTCGCGGCAAGGATCTGGACAAGGACCCCGAGTTTCAGGCCAAAATCCAGGATCCCGAACAAAAAGCCTACATCTACGGCGAATCGTCTACTCTGCTCGACAAGGTTTTCCCGAAGGAAGCCTACTGGGCTACCTGGATATTCTTTGTGGCCATCGGCGCCGTTGTCCTGCTCGGCGCATTTCCCGAGCTGCGTCCTCTGCTCGGTGAAGTCGGCAAGGCCAAGCCGCTATCGATGAATCTGGCCATTCAGATGATGATGCTCAGTTCCGGCGCCTTGATCCTCATGTTCTGCAAAGTGCGCCCGCAGGAAATCCCCAACGGGACGGTATTCAAGGCCGGCATGGTGGCCGTGATTTCCATCTTTGGCGTCGCCTGGATGGCCGATACCGTTTTCGAGGCGAATTTCGAACTGCTCAAGAACTCGCTGGCCGGTGTTGTCGCCACGCAGCCCTGGACCTACGCCATTGTCCTGTTCATTGTTTCCAAGCTGGTCAACAGCCAGGCGGCGGCCATCGCGGCCATTGCCCCGATTGGCGTTAGCCTCGGTGTCGATCCAAGGATCATGGTCGCTTTCCTGCCGGCGGCTTACGGCTATTTCATCCTGCCGACCTATGCCAGCGATCTGGCCTGTATCGGATTCGACCGCTCCGGTACAACGCGCATCGGCAAATTCGTCATCAACCACAGCTTCATCATTCCTGGCCTGATCGGCGTCGGAACGGGTTGCCTGGTGGGCTGGCTGATTGTCGAAGTGCTGTTCTGATTAGCCTCTGCCCAAGCCAGAGCTTCTTCTACTCCACGACTTCCTGGTCCATGTCAATACCACGCTTTTTAACGGCATGGCACAAGAAGATTGAACCCTCAAAAGGCAAACACGTGTTTGATGCGCAGCGTTTTCTTCTCCTCGAGCAAGGCCAATAGCCGGTCAATATTGGGATGCTTTCCCGGATGCGCCCGCGCATCGTCAGTGTGCTCGGCAAAGAGTTCGAGCCCCTTTCTCGCCGCATCCGGCGTAATGGCGCCGAAAGTCTGTGCCAGATGGTTATAGACCGCCAGCGAGCCCTGGCTTCCCGTCTTGTTCTCGATGGCAACGAGCACATTCCCTTTCGCATCGAGCAGATTGATCGCTGCCAGATGAGAAATACCCGGTAGCTTCTTCAGATTCAAAGCAAATTCCGACACGTATTTCGCTCCTGTTTATTTTGTTGACTGATCATGACTTGCCGCGTTGATGAAGCACTCCCCAGATCAACCCCGTCGTCACACAGGCCACCACCACGCCCAGGGTCAACTCCCAGGTGGCACGCTCCGGACCGACCAGCGCAGACCACACGGCGGCGACGATGCCACCAACCATCAGGCCAACAATCGCTCCAATGTATGCGCCACGCATGAGCGCGCCCTGATCACCATCGTCACCGACACAATAAGGGCAATGTAGTGAGCCCTTGGGCAGTTCTCGCTCGCAAGCAGGACAGATCACGTGCTGCACTACGGGTTCGTCGATCATATCCGCCTCGCCAGTTCAGCGGCCTTGCCGATGTAAGTCCACGGTGTCAGTTCGAGCAGTTCGGCCTTGGCCTGGGGCGGAATTTCCAGCCCCTGCACGAAGGCCTGCATCCCTTCGCGGGAAATGTGCTTGCCGCGGGTCAGCTCCTTTAGCTTTTCGTAAGGGTTGGCGATTCCGTAACGACGCATCACCGTCTGGATCGGCTCGGCTAGCAGTTCCCAATTGGCATCAAGATCGTCTTGCAGGCACTCGGGGCTGGCTTCAAGCTTGTTCAGACCGCGCAGCAAGGCGTCATAAGCCAGCAGGGTATAGCCGAGAGCGACGCCCATGTTGCGCAGCACGGTCGAATCGGTCAGGTCACGCTGCCAGCGCGAGATTGGCAGCTTCTCGGAGAGATGCCTGAGCAAGGCGTTGGCCAACCCAAGATTGCCTTCGGAATTTTCGAAGTCGATTGGATTGACCTTGTGCGGCATGGTCGATGAACCGATCTCGCCGGCCTTCAGCTTCTGCTTGAAGAAACCGAGCGAGATATAGCCCCAGACGTCGCGATCAAGATCGAGCAGGATGGTGTTGACCCGGGCAAAGGCGTCGAATAGCTCGGCCATGGTGTCATGCGGTTCGATCTGGATGGTATAGGGGTTGAATTCGAGACCGAGGCTTTCGACAAAACGCCGGGCAAAACCCTCCCAATCGTAACCCGGATAAGCGGCCAGGTGAGCGTTGTAGTTACCGACAGCACCATTGATCTTGCCGAGCAGGCTGACCGCGGCGATGCGCGAACGACCGCGCTCAAGGCGATAGACGACGTTGGCCATTTCCTTGCCAAGGGTAGTCGGTGTGGCGGGCTGACCGTGGGTGCGCGACATCATGGGCTGACCGGCATGCGCATGAGCGAGTTCGCGCAGGCGCGCCATCAGACCGTCGAGCATCGGGAGCATCGTTTCGTCGCGTGCCGCCTTGAGCATCAGGGCATGCGCGAGATTGTTGATATCCTCCGACGTGCACGCAAAGTGGATGAACTCGGCAACCCGCATCACCTCGGCATTGTTGGCCAACCGCTGCCTGATCCAGTATTCCAGCGCTTTGACGTCGTGGTTGGTGACCGCCTCGATGGCCTTGACCCCGGCCGCCTGTTGCGGATCGAATCCGGCAAGCAGTTGCTCCAGATCTGCCACGGTCATCGGAGAAAAAGCCGGGATCTCGGTGAAATGCGGCTCGGCAGCCAGCGCCTTGAGCCATTCGATCTCGACTTGCAGACGACGACGGATCAGGCCGAATTCGGAAAACTGCGCGCGCAGCGCATCGACCTTGGCGGCATAGCGACCGTCAAGTGGCGATAGTGATGTCAGGGCACTGAAAGTCATGGAACTCATCCTTTGCGGTTAGCTTACTATTTTACCCGTCTGGCAAAATCTCCAGCGAACTGATCGCGGCGCGAATGCTATAATTTGATCAAATATTTCTTCAGCAGGCAGCCAATGAAGCTTATCGGATCACTCACCAGCCCCTTCGTCCGCAAGGTGCGCATTGTTCTGGCCGAAAAGAAAATCGAATACGATTTTGTGCTCAATTCCCCGTGGACTGCTGAATCGAATATTCCGGATATCAACCCGCTCGGCAAGATTCCGGTACTGGTCCTTGACGATGAGACAGTACTGTTTGATTCGCGAGTGATCAGCGAATACCTCGACAATGTCGCCCCGAACAACAAGCTGATGCCCGGGCCAAATCGCGAGCGGACCGAAGTCAAACGCTGGGAAGCTCTTGCTGATGGCATTTGCGATGCCGCCGCACTGTCATTTCTTGAAAAAAAACGTCCTGCCAAGGAACAAAGTGCCGACTGGATCGAGCGTCAAGAAAACAAGATTCTCCGCAGCCTCGACTACATGGCTGACCAGCTCGGCGAAAACAACTGGTGCATGGGCTCGCACTTCACACAGGCTGAAATCGCCTCGGGTTGCGCACTCGGCTACCTTGCCTTCCGCTTTCCCGAGATCGACTGGAGCAAAAAGCACCCCAACCTCGCCCGCCTGTACGCCAAGCTGATGAAGCGAGCGGCGTTTGCCGATACCGTTCCGCAGGGCTGATCGTTTTATCAGAATCAGCCCGCGGGGATCACGGCCAAGCTACTCGAATATCTTAAAAAAACAGACCGCTCGTGCATAGCCTATCCAGTACCTGCTTTTCACCCGTAAGTGATACCCAGAATTCATTGTTGTAAAAACAGACGTTGATCAACCCGAAGCGGATCGCTCACAAGGAAAGGCGTTTGAACACCCGCTCCGGGATGTGCCTAATGAGGGTCATGATCGGGTACCAGAATCCGGGTAGATAGACCTCATCGCTTTTCCTGTCGATTGCGCGCACGATGCCGCGCGCGATGCTTGCCGGTTTTGCCCATAGCGCACCCTTGCTGAACGCCGCCGTCATCGGCGTATCGACGAAGCCCGGCTTGATCGTTAGCACGTGCACGCCTTTCCTGGCCAGACGATTGCGCAGGCCCTGCAGGAAAAGGCTGACCATACCTTTTGCCGCACCGTAGACGTAATTGCTCTGCCGGCCACGATCCCCGGCCACCGAACCGATGACGGCCAGGCTTCCCCTGCCCTGCGCCTCGAACTTTTCACCGAGCAATGTAGCCAGCGCAATGACCGAAAGTCCGTTGCTGTTGATCTCCCTGAGCGTCAGGTCGACTGAAGTTTCGCATGCCTTCTGGTCCGGCAACGAACCGTGAGCGATAAGCACAACGTCCAGCCCGCCGATGGCCCGTTCGGTCGCTTCGAGCATAGCCCCATGCGCCGGAATGTCGCAGGCATCCATAACGAAACTGCCCACCACAGCGGCTCCGCGCACGCGCAAATCGGCAGCAATGACTTCGAGCCGATCGGCCCGGCGCCCCACCAGGAACAGCGCATCCCCCCGCGCCGCCCACAGCCGCGCCGTCGCCTCGGCGATGGCCGAGGCGGCACCAATGATAAGAATCCTTTGCATGAAACCTTTCCAAAAAAACCGATCAGTTAAGTTAAGTGATTCACCACCAAGACACCAAGTTCACTAAGGGGGCACCAAGAAAAGCCAGGTAATCTTTTTGTTTTCTTGGTGAATCTTTGTGTTCTTGGTGTCTTAGTGGTGAAGTTTTTCCTCTGTCATTCCTATGCCATTCAACAGCACTGACTAGGACGGCAGAACCCGCCGCGCGAAACCGGACGAAAACTTAGGATCAACATACGGCATGAATTCGCTCAGGCGCTGCGTGCTGCGCCGGAAAAACTCGCCGCTCATGCGCGCATCCTTTGCCGCGTAGAGACGTCCGCCGGCGGCTCCGACCATGGCATCGAGGCGTTCGAACAACGCCAGCGTCGGCGCCCCCCGATTCGGGAAATCGAGAGCCAGCGTCACGCCCGGCATCGGGAAAGACAGCAGGCCAGGGCTGGCCGGATGGCCGAATGTTTTTAGTACGGCGAGGAAAGACCCCTGCCCACTCGCCGCAATGCAGCGCAGGATATCGACCAGCGCCGCGCGCGCGGCCATCGGCAAAACGAACTGGTACTGATAAAAACCCTGCCGACCGTACAGCCGGTTCCAGTGCGGAACGGCATCAAGCGGGTAGAAGAAAGGCTCGTAGTGCACCACGGCTTTCGCCGGTAAGGGTCGATGATAATAGGCCTGATTAAAGAAACGCAGCGACGCCCCATTGACCAGCGAAAAGGGCCAGCCCGCGGGCAGCGTCAGCGGCAAGCTACCGGGTTTCCTGGCCGCGAGCGCCAGGTCGCCGGCGGCCACGTGGTCGCCGGCCACGAAGATGCCGCGCGGCGTTGCGGCAAGGCAGTCGATCCACGCCACCGTGTACTCGTGACTGGACTCGACCGAGGCGTTGAGCGAAAAAAATTCATCGAGCCCGCTAAAGCGGAAGTTCTCAATGGCGATGCCGACGCCGGCAATCCGCTTCAAATCCATCTCGACCCAGGTGATCAGGCCGGTCAGCCCCAGCCCGCCAATCGTCGCCGCGAACCAGTCCGCATTTTCTCCTGACGAACATAGGCGGCGGGAGCCGTCGGAACGTAGCAGCTCAAAGCGCCGCACATGACATCCGAAAGTCCCGGTCGCATGGTGGTTCTTGCCGTGCACGTCGTTGGCAATGGCACCGCCGACAGTGACGAAACGCGTTCCCGGCGTCACCGGCAGAAACCAGCCGCGCGGAACAAAAACATCGAGAATATCGGAGAGCAGGACACCGGCTTCACAGCTCAGCACGCCGCTGGCCTCGTCAAAAGCGATGAAGCGATCCAACCCGCGCGTGTGCACCAGGGTGGCGCCGCTATTCAAACAGACATCGCCATAACTGCGTCCGTTACCGTAGGCCAGCAGGCTGCCGTCAAGCACTGGTAGCGCCGCCGCCCGCTCAGCCCACCAGCGTTCATCGACGGCCGCATCGCCAGGTAATTGCCCCCATGAACGCAGCGGCATATCAGCGATGCCTGGTCAGGAAAATCGCACCCAGCCCGACCGCAAACCACAGCGTCGCCAGTCGGCAGATCAGCGTCGCCGTGACCGCCGCCGGCTCGGGTAAACCATTCAATACCAGCAGCCCAATCATCACCGCCTCGCTGCTGCCGAGGCCGCCGGGCAGAAAGGAAAGGCCGCCGATCAGCATGGCAAAAGCATAGATGAAGACCGCCGTCGTCAGCGGTAAGGGATGCCCGAGCGCAGCGAGCAGCCACCAGAAGCCGAAGCCTTCGGCGAACCAGGCAAGGACCCCGATCGCCAGCCCCATCGCCATCGCCGTCAATGAAAAACAGCGACGAAAATGCAGGATGATCACGCATAATTGAACGATCAGTCTTGCCCATTTCTGCGCGAGGCTCGCGGCCCACTGGTCTATGGAGGTAATCAACGCCGTCCACTGCACCAGCACCAGGAAAAAAACAACGGCGGCCAGCGCCAGCCCGACTACCGGTCGCGCCGGGGAATAAGCCCACAGCCCGACGGCGGTGAGTACGAGAATGGCCAGCAGATCGCTGACCCGCTCGGCGAAGAAGGCGGCCAGACTGGCGGGTGCCGGAACGCCATGCGGCATGAGTAACAGCGAACGCAAGGTCTCGCCGAGTTTGCCGGGGCTGGTGGTCAGAGCAAAGCCGGAAAAATAAACCGCGAGGTTGATGCGCCAGGGCACCGGTGCGTCAAGCAGCGCCAGGTAACTCGACCAGCGCAGAAAACGCAGCAGGTAATTGCAGAGCGATAGCGCCAGTAGCCCGATCAGAACGAAAGGACCGACCTGAACGACAGCGGCCAGCACCTCCCGCCAACCCGCCCACAACGCAAGCCCAAGATAGCCAAACGCCGCCAGCGCAACGCTCCAGAGAACGGCGCGAAATGGAAGATTAAAAGGAAAATTAAGTGAAGGAGGAAGTCTCAAAAGCAAGCACCTTCAACGTGACGCAAAACAAATCCCGTGGGACAAAGCGCGCAGAGAACGCCGAGATTTATTCGGAAAGCAGAACACGAGTTTTATCTCCGCGACCTCTGCGTCTTTGCGTTCTCTGCGTCGAAAGAGTTTTCCCCTCATCAAACTCAAACGATCACCCCCCCGCCCAGACACACCCGGCTCTCGTAGACCACCACCGATTGCCCCGGCGTTACCGCCCATTGCGCTTCGGCGAACTTGATATGGCAGGAAGCGGCATCGATGCGCTCGATCTCGCACGCCGCATCGGCCTGCCGGTAGCGCGTCTTGGCACCATAGACCCACTGCGTATGCGGCCTTTCGCCAGAGATCCAGGACAACTGTCCGGCGCTCAGGTCATCGACCAGAAGCGCAGGGTGGGAATGGCCCTGCACCACGTAGAGCACATTGCTGGCCATATCCTTCCCGGCCACGAACCAGGCGTCGTGATCGCCAGTGGCGCTCCCCTTGCCGCCCTTGACGCCGCCGATATGCAGTCCCTTGCGCTGGCCGAGGGTGTGATAGCTCAGGCCATCGTGCTCGCCAAGGACCCGGTTGTCGTCAAGGCAGCGAATCTCGCCCTTTTTTGGTGGCAGATAGCGCATCAGGAATTCCTTGAACGGTCGCTCGCCGATGAAACAGATCCCGGTCGAATCCTTCTTCAGCGCGACATGCAGTCCGGCGACTTCGGCCATCCTGCGCACATCGCGCTTATAGAGATCAGCCAGCGGAAACAGCGTCCTGGAGAGTTGGTGCTGGTTCAGTCGATACAGGAAATAACTCTGATCCTTGCTGCCATCCTCGGCCTTGAGCAACTGGAAAGCGCCACCGCACTCGCGCACGCCGGCGTAATGGCCGGTGGCGATCTTTTCTGCCCCCATCTGCAGGGCATGATCAAGGAAGGCGCGAAACTTGATTTCGGAGTTGCACAACACATCCGGATTCGGCGTTCGCCCGGCCTGGTATTCCGTGAGGAATTCGGCGAACACACGCTCCCAGTACTCGCTGGAGAAATTCACCACCTCGACATCGATGTCGATCCTGTCGGCGACGCTCATCACATCGACCAGATCCTGACGCGACGAACAGTACTCATCACTGTCGTCGTCCTCCCAGTTCTTCATGAACAGGCCGACCACCTTCCAGCCCTGCTGCTTAAGGAGCAGCGCCGCCACCGAGGAATCGACGCCGCCAGACAAGCCGACGACCACCGTCCTGCCCTGATTCTCATTCGCTGCCATTCGGACTCTCTCCCGCTTGCCAGTGAGCCAGCGGCATCACCGCGGCCGGCTGGCCGTTATCGAAAAACCAGCTATCCACCGCATAACGCCGGGTCGGCGCGCCCTCTGCGGCCAGCGACAAATCGTCAACTTCCTCGATCTGCGCCGAGAAGTGGTCAAAGATCAGGACACGATGCCGCATCACGGGCTCAAGCACCCGGTGATAGCGCAACATCCCCTGGCGCTCCATCATGCGCAGCAATCGCGTTGTTGTCGTCGAGTGGTCAATGCAATCCATTTTGCCGTACACCGCGTCGTCGGCGTAGTTTCCACCGCGATCTGCCGAAATCGGCAACTGTTCTCCCGCCCAGCCGAGCAGACGACCGACGGCAACACTGATCGCCGCCCGCTCGTGTGCCGCGTCTTGCGCCTCACCGAGAAGCAAACCGAGCTCACGCAACTGCTGGTCGTTGAACACCACCTCCGCCTGTGCCAGGCAACCATAGTTGAAGCAGACGGAAATCCGTTCCTCCGCCACGGCAGTCAATGCGCAGAACAGCAGCACGCCGCCGAGCCACCTCATGAATAATGGGCGATCAAATCCAGCGGATAGCGCTTGCCGGCCTGCCAGTCCTCGATGCAGCGCATAATCAACGGGCTGCGGAGGCGCGTTTCAAGCGCACGAATTTTGTCCATCGTCAGCCAGCGCGCCGCGATGATCCCCGCGTCAAGCGCGCGCTGCGCATCGTGGC
>JAYSZS010000180.1:0-10077 GCA_043737935.1 Propionivibrio sp.
CGAGTGTCAACTCGCTTTCAGTATCATGGCAGATTCCAGCCGCTCCGGTAGGCTCGACCGCTCCATCACTCAGAACACAGGCTACCCCATTGTTTAACATGAACTACTGCGTAAAACCGCGCCCTTGCTCTCGTGACAGGGGTAAGGTCATCTGAGGCTATCGTTGAAGGTGTCGGCGATGCGGAATTCCACGGGAATGGCTACCGTTTGAAGGTGGGGATTGCGCGGATCATAAAATCATCAAAGAGCGGAACGGTGAAATCCATATCGCCATGCGCCGGGCTATAGATCATCCCTTTATTGATCAGCTTGGCGCGGACGGGACCGAGACTGGTCACCTTCACCTTTAGAATCTCAGCGATGTCTCCGGTGCGCTGCGCCCCCGGCCCAAGCTCTGCAATTGCACGCAAGAAATTTTTTTCGCTTGGGGCCAGCCGGTCATAACGCACACGGAAGAAATTCTCATCGAGACGAGGAATCACAGTGCTTTTGGCATCACGAACAACCTGCAAACTAATCGGGCTTGTCGTTGCCAGGTTCCAGGCAACGTATCCCCACTCCTGAAGAAAATACGGATACCCCTTGGTTAGCCGAAAAACCTCATCCAGCGCAGCGTCCTCAAAAGCAACCCCTGCAGCTTGGGCAGGCTCCTGTAATGCTTTCGCAGTATTTTCTTGCGAGAGCGCGCCGATAATCGGGAAGCTGAACAATCGCTCGGCATACGACTTCGATGCGCCGGCCATACCAGAGAGAATCGGCAGGCCAGCGCCCAGCAATACCAGCGGCAACTGGCGCTGTTGCATCTTGTGCATGGCCATGATCAGCGCACCCAACTCATTGTGGCTGAAGTATTGAATCTCATCAATGAAGATGGCCACTGCGCGGCTGCGATCCTCGGCGGCTTCGCCTATTGCAAGAAAAAGATTGGGCAGATCAATTTCCAGATCACCGCTATCCGCCGACCCCTTTTCCGGATCGATATCCAGTCCGATCCTAACGTCGCCTACCGTAAGCTTCAGGGCGCCGATAAAGCTGCGTAGTACAGCCAGGCCGCGCTTGATCTTGTCCCCGGCGCCGGCAATGCGATCCAGATCGTAGAGAAGGCTGCGCAAATACGGAACAATCAGCAGGCCCAAGGCCTTGCCTTGGTGCGCCTCGATAGAAATGGTGTGGTATCCAGCGGCCTCTGCCATGCGCTTGATCTCGTTAAGCAACACGGTTTTACCGACCCCGCGCAAACCCGTCAGCAGCATGCTTTTCTCGGGTTTCTTCTGCTGCACTCTGCCCAGCAGAATTCGCGCCTGTTCAAGAATGGCGTCGCGCCCCACCAACTCGGGCGGTGGCGAACCCGCACCGGGAGAAAACGGGTTTTTGATAGGGTCCATGCCTTGTATACCTATTTATATCGGTTTATACACGGAATCGATAATAACTAAGTATAAAACTGCACGCAACGCTCTATTTGTTCTAACAATCCTCAGTCATTCCGGCGAAAGCCGGAATCCAAAAAACGTCCATCTGATCAAGATGTTAAAAGAAAGGTTTGATCAACGAACTGGAATCCGGGTCATGCCCGGAATTAAGCGCTGTAACAAATTTGCCCTGACCGGGCATAGGCTTGGCGCGGAATTTCCCCACTCATGCCAGGCAAACCCCTCCCCAACCCTCCCCTTGTCAGGGGAGGGAGTTTTGCTTCCCCCTTGATAAAGCGGCCAAGGGGTTGGTTTTACTGCACTTTATTGAGCTGTTCGCGCAGCGGCTCGAGTTTCGCCTGCCACTGCTCCCAGATCACATCGATCTCGGCGTTGTTGGCGATGGACTTGAGCGTGGTGTGCGGCACGCGCTCATAGACGAAGCCGCGGAGGCCGTTTAATTTATGTTGCTGTCAGTATTGAGATGGGCGAGTTAAGGGGTGGTGCCGGCACGTCAGAGTATTGCAGCACAGGGCGGCTTGCCGGTGTCCTGCGCTTTCATGACGTCCAGGCTGGCGATGACGTGGAGAGTAATATCGGGACGAATCTCAATGACCGCCCAGCGCGATCAGTTCTCTTGCCTGATCTTCACACTGCCTGCTGGTCGCGGCGTCGAGTGCATTCAGCCAGCGTTCGGGAATCGCCTGCAGCCCGTAGCGCGCGCCGGCCAGCATGCCGGCAATGGCGCCGGTGGTGTCGGCATCGCCGCCGCGATTGACGACGTCGATCAGGCACTCCTCGAAACTGGTGGTGGCGAAAAATGACTGGAAAACCGCCTGGATTGTTTCGACAATAAAGCCGCTCGGATTTTCACAGCGCTTGCGCCCGTAGGCGAAAACCGGGTGCTGGCTGACCAGTACCCCGGCGCGCTGGCTTTCGACTTCATGCGCGTCGCGCCCGGCAAGAAAATCCTGCACCATGAAGATCAGCGTGTCGCAGGCTCTGTCCGAAAGGGCGTTGTGGTGCGTGGTGTGGGCCTAGGCGTGGCTGGCCGCTAGGGTCTTCTCCGGCGGCTGGCCGTAGCAGGCCAGAGCCACGGGCAGGACGCGCATGGCGGCGCCGTTGCCGGCATCGTGCTCGGAAGGGACGGCTTCCGGGTTGCCGGTCTTGCGGAAGGCAATGAGGTTACGGCGCACGGTGTTGCCGATGTCGATCGGCTTGCTGCGCATCCAGGCGTCGAAGGCTTCGGCAGACGCTTGGGCCTCGACGCCGCCCTGCGCCAAGATGGCTGCACCCCAGGCCAGCGACATGCCGGTGTCGTCAGTGACCTGACCGGCCTTCAGGCGCAGCCAGCCACCGCCGGTGTTGTCGCGGTGGAGGCCATGCTGGTGGCGAATTTCGTTGGGGGTAAGGAATTCGACGGTGGCGCCCAGCGCATCGCCGATGGCCAGGCCAAGGTAAGCGGCGGTGGCGCGTTCGCCGAGCACGCGCTCCGACGTCACGCGTCGGCGCATACGGGAAGCACGCTGGATCAGTGCTCGGGTCCAAAACATCGGGCGTAGTCCTTGCACTTGCCGCAGGACGGTGCGGGGCAGACATAGATGCGCTCGTTCGAGCAGAATCGGCAATAGAGAAATTTTTCCACTTCATGTCAGCGTTATTATCCTGTGCCAGTGCCGGGAATTTGACCCACATCAGCCGGGTCAGTTCATCGCGGCAGGTCAGGCCGAGGTCTTGCCAGAGATGGTCGGCCCCGGCGCAGGCTGTCGCGACGATGTCGACCATCCAGCGTTCGGAGTCGCGCTCGCCGGCGCGATGCTCGAGCAGCAGCTTTTGCAGATCCTCGTATTCGGGAATATCGAGCGCGCTACGCTCGGTGCTGTGCAGCGGATCGCCGGGGAAATACTCGGCCAGCATCTGCGCGTAGCGTGCGGCGCCGAGCCCAAGATGAGGCGGCAGGCAGCCTTCACCGGCGCCCTGACCGGCCAGCATGCTGGTCAGCAGCGAACGGTTCTGATCGACCGCTGCCGCCGCCGACGCCGCCTTCGCCAGCAGTTCGGCGAACAACAAACTCCGGTATGGCAGTCGCTCCGGGCCGTTCATCGCCGACTCACTTGCTCGGATACTCGACGAGGATATCCTCATCGCGGACAATCATCTGGCAGGCCAGACGCCCCTGGGTCGGTGGGATGTCATCGACGTACATCTGTTCGATCTCGGCCTTGTTGATGTGGCCCAGTTGCGAGAGCGCCGCCACTTCGCGGACGTTCAGCGGACCACCCATCGGGCGGCGTTTGCCATCGACCGAAGAAACCTTGACCAGACAGGTACCGCAATCCCCTTCCTGGCAGCCGAAGTCGATCGGAATGTGGTTTTCCTTGGCCAGCGAAAGAATGGTCTGGGTGTGGCTACCGACAACGGCATAGACAGTTTTGTCGTTGTGCAAAGGGCTGCTGAAGGTGACGGGCGCCATGGTTATTTCTCCTGATGAAGGGGTTGAGTTAAATTTTGTGGACTGGCTGGTCAAAGGACGGCCGGGGCGAATCGATGCCGGATGACGGTATGCTGGTCATGCCGGTCTGACAACGACTTCGCCGCCGAGGATCTGGGCCTGGCAGGCCAGGGGGTGCCGGCGCGGCGCCATGTTGTCCTTCAATACCTGGTCTTCCAGGATGCTCGGCACAGCGAGATTCTCGGCGCCGGATACGATCCTGGTCAGGCAGGTACAGCACTCGCCTTCGTGGCAGCCGTAAATGATTCCGGAACCGACTTTTTCCGAGACTTCGATGAGCCGGGTACCGGCCGGCACGGTGACCGAGACGCCGACGTCCTCGAAGGTGACTTTTGCCTTTGGCATTTATTTCTCCCTGTATCGGGCCGATTAGGCGATGGCCGCCAGATCCAGTTCCTGGTGTTCGATCCGGCCGGTCAAATGACGGGCCAGGGTTTGGCCCAGATTGCGGCATTTCTCAAGTTCTTCGGCGTCCGGCACCAGCTTCAGGCGCAGTCCTACGACCGGCACACGCAGCTTTAGCCCACGCAGGCGGTCCTCGATCAGGCGCACCGCTTCGCCGCTCCAGCCGTAGGAGCCGAAAGCCGCACCCAGCTTGCCCTTGATGTTGACGCTGGTGAGCGAGGAAAGCAGATCCCAGATCGGCTTGACCGCATCGCCGTTGATCGTCGGGCTGCCGAAGGCGAGGCCGTCGGCCTCCTCGATCAGGTCGGTGAAAATGTCGGCCTCGCCGCCTTTCAGGTCGTAGAGCGAGACACGCACGCCGGGGATGCTTTCGGCACCGGCCGCCAGGGCTTCGGCCATGCGCCGTGTATTGCCATACGCCGACAGGTAAAAGACAAGCAGCGTCTTTTCGCTGCGCGCTTCGTTGAACAGGCGCGGCGTGGCCAGTTCGCGGTAACGGCGCAAATAGTCACGCGGCATGTGGCGCAGGATGGGGCCGTACGCCGGGGCGATCAGCCTGATGTCGAGCGGTTCGATCAGCGCCAGTGCATCGAGCACGTAGTCGCGGAAAGGGCGCATGATATGCGTGTAGTAATACTCGAACGAGAAGCGGAAATCGCCGACGTGCTCGTTGAACAGGCGCGCATCGCAGAAATGACAGCCGAAAATGTCGCCGGTGAACAGGATCCCGTCTTCTTCGAGATAGGTGCACTGGGTATCAGGCCAGTACAGGTAAGGCGTGTGCAGGAAGCGCAGCGTGCGCCCGCCGAGATCGACGCTATCGCCGGTGGTGACCGGCGTGTATTCCGGCGGCTTCTCGCCACTGGGCTTGAGTAGCGCCTTGAGCATCATCTGGGCACGGGTGGACAGATAGACGCGGGCTTGTGGCGCGCGGCGCAACAGTTCGGGTAGGGCGCCGCTGTGGTCCGGCTCCAGATGGTTAAGCACGATGGTGGTGATTCCCTCGTAGCGCGCGACCGATTTGAGGCGCCGGAAAAAATCGTCGGCGAAGCCCTCCTTGACGGTGTCGATTACCGCCACGCCGTTCTCGCCGCGTACCCCATAGGCGTTGTAGGTGGTGCCGTTGGCCGTTTTCAGGATGATGTCGAAGCGGCGCAGATGCGGGTCGAGGGCGCCCACCCAATGGACGCCCGGAGCGACTTCAACGGTGAGATCAGTGAGCGCCGCAGCGGCCATGGCGGCTTTCCTCATCCTTGTCGTTCGGCTTTGTGTACGCCGCGCGGCCACAACTGTCGTGGCCTTCGGCGCCATGCGCGCAGGCTTCGCTGTCGCCCTCCGGCAAGGCCACATTGTTCAAACCGATCCAGGCGTCGACAGCGGCATAATCGAAACCGACACGCCGTTCGATCCTTGTTCCCATTTCTACTTCATTTTCGACTTCCATCAGCGGTCGCCGGATGAGCAAGGGGCTGTCGAGCAGCAGATTCAGCGCTTCCTCGAAACCGAGGTTTTCCGGAACGATGTCGCCGGATTTGAGTGCAGGCGCATTGCAGTTGAACCACTCGCCGATCTCCAGATGGCCGATGAAAGACAGCAGCCGGTCGGCCGACCAGGTTTCGGCCTTCAGGTTTCTGGCCTGAACGGTATGGCCGGCGGCGGCAAGCAGCAGCTTCTGGCGAAGATTGCCCTGGCAGCCCGGCTTTTCATAAAAGGTCACGATGGCCATCACGCGGCCACCTTGTACAGGCCCAGTTCGATCATCTTCTCAAGGGGAATGCCGGACAGCGAACCGGGCGGGTTGAGCGGGTCGCCCAGTTCATTGACGATAGCGCACTCGATCGGGCAGATGGCGGCACATTGCGGGTCGGCATACTCACCGAGGCACTCAGTGCACTTCCCTTCGTCGATCAGAAAATGCGGCGTGTCCGCGTAGATCGTCTCGTTCGGGCAAACCTCGACGCAGGCACAGCAATTGACACAGGCATGGATAATCTGCAGGGCCATTTCAGGACTCCGGGTGAACGGTTACGAGGTTCGTCAGCGCACCACCCTCAGGAGGAGGCGAACGGAGTAAGCGTGGCGGCTGTTTCATTTCACGCCGCCATTCTGGGAGAGGCCGGCTCTGCAGGTTTTCCAGCGAGTTTTCCTGCACTCCCCATTTCCTTGTACATCGCCAGCACCGCGTCCTCGATCGGCTCCATGGCATGTTCGCCGTTCGGCTGGATGCCGCAGGCTTCGAGCTTGCCCCAGGGTTCGTAACCGATCTTCGAGCAGAGCACGACTTCGCAGCCGGCCAGCGTGGCAATGGTAGCAGCACGGAGTCCTGCGGCGAAGGCGATGAAACATCCACGATGGCCACTGCCGGCGAACCGGAATCGGTATTTGACCTTTCGATGAGCAATTACCCGTAGATCTTCGATGCACGTGATCTGTTTCATGTTGGCCTCCGCGCTTGGTGTCTAACCATGCTAAGCACTCAGCTTTTCGAAGTACACTACCTGGTCGGTATACATACGGAGGAAGAGAATGTCACGGCACGGCGATGTGACGAGGCGACTGATCATCAATGCCGCCTACGAGCTTTTCTACAGGGACGGCTTTGCAAACGCCGGCATTGATGCGGTAGCTGAGGCCGCAGGTGTTACCAAGCGCACGATTTATTATCACTTCGACAGTAAATAGACCCTTATCGCGGCCGTTCTCGACGTCCAGCATGAACTGATGCTCGAGCTCATTCAAAGCTGGGCCGATCGCGTAGCTGACGACCCCGTCCGCCTAGTCGAAAAGCTATTCTCGGAATTCGCTGCATGGGCAAAACAGTCCCGGTGGCGTGGGTCAGGTTTTACGCGAGCCGCGATGGAGTTCGCCGGATCGCCCGGACACCCGGCACGCAAGGCGGCGAGCCGACACAAGGCGTCTGTCGAAGGGTGGCTGGCACAACAATTTGCAACAGGCGGAATCAGAGAATCCCAGTTGCTTGCACGCAAGGACATGTTGCTGCTTGAAGGTTGCCACTCGCTTGTGCTCATTCACGGCGAATCGAACTACGCGGACGCTGCGTCCAAGGCGGCAAGTCTGATCGTCAAATCCGCAATTGCCAGCGAGCAGACTAATAGTGGCACATTGAACCCATCGCAAACGGTGTCTATAAGCCCTTCAGTCTCGCTCGTAGCGCATCCTCCCCACAAATCGCCCAGGCTAAACTCGATGGCTGCGAAAAATGCGACGCGCACCGGGGCGTCATCCTGCAGCCAGCAATCAGCATCCAGTGTCCCTGACTCAGTTCGTAGGCTTCCTGCGAGCGCGCAACTGGATCGACCAGCCAGGCGTTGGTGACGCCGTGACTGGTGTGGAAAGGCAGCTTGACGATGCGATCCTTGCGCGCTGTGGACGGCGAGAGCAAGGCCGTTCCCTACCTCTATCCAACCTGAAGGTATGCCTTCACTGAAGCAACGTTTTCGCTTCGACCCTTTAACCGGTTAAGTCCGACACGCTGCCAGGCCATGTCGAGGGCATTTCCTGCGCGAAATGTCGGGGCCACAGCATGTTTCGGTCGGTAAAGTGTCAGAGCATCCTCGGCGGGTCGCCGGCTCATGCGCATTCAAAAGTCCAGAGCCAGTTGTGCGCTGTCAGGCGTTTTTTTAGCACCCGGCAAGGTCGGGCGTTTGCGTGAGCCATGTTTGTTGACGATGGCGGCTTTGGCGGCCTTGACCTCGGGCTTTGCGCGCAATGCGTAGAGCCGCGACCTGGCCTCGCGCGTGGCACGGTCCAGGTCGACCAGCGGTAGGGCAATGTCATCCCCGACGCGCACTCCGCAGCGTTCCTGAATTTCGGGCGGCATCCGCCACGGTTCGAACAGCCACGCCTCCGGCACACGACGCATCGCCGGCAGCCAGCGGCGAACGAAGTGGCCGTGCGGGTCGTGATCGTGCGCCTGTTTGATCGGGTTGTAGATGCGCGCGGTGTTGATCCCGGTGGTGCCTGCTTGCATCTGCATCTGGCTCCAGTGGATACCCGGTTCGTAGTCGATGAACTGCCGGGCTAGCCACAGGCCGACGGGTCGCCAGTGCAGCCACAGCGGATAGGACGCCACCGAGACCAGCATCGCTCGCATGCGAAAGTTTAGCCAGCCGGTCTCGCGCAGCATGGCGACGCAGGCGTCAACTAACGGCCAGCCGGTGCGCCCGGCAATCAAGGCTTCAAAATGCGCCGTATTCCAGTCGTTCTCGCGCAGTCCGTCATAGCCGCGGTGCACATTGCGAAACTCAAGCGCCGGCTCGCTCTCCAGTTTCTGGATAAAGTGGCAGTGCCAGTAGAGGCGGCTGACGAAGGCCGTCAGCCCGCGTTTCGGGTGGCTGTTGCCGGTGGGCAGGCTGGCCAGATGCTGACGCGTCGCTTGTACCCCCTCGCGCAGGCTCAGGCAGCCGAAGGCGAGGTAGGGCGACAGGCGGGAACAGGCGGTCGGTGCCGACAGCGGTGAGGAGATGCCGCCGCGATATTGCGTGCTGCGCTCGGCAAGAAAGTCGTGCAGCACCGACAGCCCAAGGTGACGCCCCCCGCGCTGGCGGCGTGGCGGATCGAACTCTGCCAGACCAAGCGCTGCAGGCGCCGGTGGCGGAGGTTCCTGCCACGGTAGCGGAGCAAACTCCAGCGTGTCGGGCAGCGGAATAAGCGGGGCGGCAACATGGGCATTCCAGTTGGCTTGCCATGAATCGCGGTTTTTGAGTCGGCGCACGACGCCGAATTGTGCAAACTCGTTCCAGATCACACCCTGTTCGCGGCACCAGTGGGCGACGGCGAGATCCCGGCGGAAGCTGAAGTCGTTTCCTGTTTCCTCGTGTGAATAGAGTGCAGAGAAAGGGGCATGGGCATGCAGCCGGCCAAGGATGGCCGGTACTTCGCCGCTGACGACGTGCAGCTTGCCGCCACATCGTTTCAGTTCCGAATACAGATCACGCAGGCTCTCCAGCAGGAATTGGTAGTGCTGATTTTCGGCATCGCGTTCCGCCCACAGGCCAGGTTCGACGACATACAGGCAGAGCACCGGCCCCATTTGCCCGGCGTGATATAGCGCCGCATGGTCATGCAGGCGGAGATCGCGTTTGAACCAGACTACGTTGTATTTCGTCGGCATGGGGAGTTGCTAGACCGGCGCGATTGAATGCACGATCTGTTGCGCCAGCGCTCTGCCGCTCAGCCACGCCCCTTCGACCTTGCCGCCGATGAGCCAGTCGCCGCATAGTCCCAGGCTATGCTCGGCCTGCCAGGCGAAGGCAATATCCAGTGCCGGTTCGCTGTTGGCATAAAGCCAGCGGTGCGCCGTCCACGCTTGTGGGGAGGCGCCACCGAGTTGTCCAAATGCGTGCATCAAGATCGCTGCAACGTTGTCGGCGTCTGCTGCTAGATGAGCTTCGCTCCATTCCGCGCTGGCATGCAGCAACCAGGTTTCTGCTCCGCTGCGCCACGGTTTGCTGCTATCGCGTGCGACCCAGCGTAACGGGTCTTGATTGACGAAAGCGGCATCGAACGGTAGCTCAAGCGGCGTTGCAAAGCGCAGCATCAGCGCCCAACTGCCGCGCATCACGGCACTGCCAGCCAGCGCGGCGAGTTGTACCTGGGGGGGTGACGCTTGCTGCAACAAGGTCGCGGCCTGTGGTGCCGGGAGAGCCAGCACAATGGCGTCAAAGCGTTCAGGCAGCACGCCGTGTTCAAGCGAGAACAACTGCCAGCCCTCCTTGTGGCGCTGCA
>JAYSZS010000181.1:0-4482 GCA_043737935.1 Propionivibrio sp.
CGGGTGCCGCGTTGCCGTTGGCACGGCAACGCCCATCCCCGATCAGGATCGGGGTCATGACAAAGTCATCCAGGGGATGCTGCCGGGCAACGAAATTGCAGCCATGGCGCAACTGGTCATTTGCAACGGCGGCAGTCCCGGAACTCATCAGGCGCTACAGGCCGGAACGCCGGTGCTCGGGATACCCGCCAATCTCGACCAGTTACTGAACATGCATTTTGTCACCCGCTCTGGCGCCGGGCTTTCGCTACGGGCGGATCAGGTATCGACCGACCGCGTGGGGAAAATGGTGCAACACCTGGTGCACGAGGCTTCCTTCCGGGAGTGCGCCGAGGTTGTCCGCGGATGGTTCGGCGAGTACCGCATTGAAGCGCGGTTTCAAAGAGCGATTTCCGGCTTTTTAAAGCCAGCGTTGCGCGGGGCAGGTCGAATAAACTCTCATCAGTAAATAACGTCAGGGGAAAAAAGCCGCCCTCTTGTTGACGGCTTGAGTATTTTCCAATTCAGGTTTAAGCCTGAAGCGGGGTTGGGGCAGATGATGTTGTTGTATGGGTTGACGGGTTAAAAAAGTAAGCCTAGGATTAACGTCCGAATCTGAGGCCAGCCGTTGCTTTTGTTTTTGATCTTGATTTCAAGTGCATCACTATGCGGGTTTTGGGGTTGGCCCCCGCAGGGCTCCCGGCAGGCGAAATGCGCAGCAATCCGTTTGTCAGGCAAGCGGAGCGCGGCAGTCGATTATTTTGTCTCAGGGCGAGGCCCGGCGTTTTGGTTTTACAAACCCTGCAAACAATTCACGCTTGGCACGATGCATAACCTGAGCGGCGGCCAAGTATGTTTGGGACTTGGCCACGGCCTGCAAAGCTTTCAGGGGGGTGCCCTGTTTGAGGGTGACTAAACCCTTCTCACACAACTGCGCCAAGCTCTCCAGCGCCTCGATGCACGATAGCCTGGCGGCCATTCCCCTGTCGCTGATCAGCGCCGAGCGGGTGACCAACCTCTACGATCTGATGGATGCCGCCTATTGCAGCAGCGAGTTGCGTCACCCCAGCCGGAGTCTCGGCCACGTGCCCCTGATCGATCACAACCCTCGCCGTGGCGCATCAAACATACCAAAACACGCTCGCGCCAGAGCAACGATAATGCACTGGCAGAGAGCAAGAATGCCAGTGTAGTGCGCAAGCACATGGGCTTTGAGCATATCCCACAGAAGTCTGCAAAACCGATCAATGTGTTTTACCAGGAAATCTTCAATCCCTGGCTCAATTTTTCACCGCCCGTGCCTTGTGCCACCGAGATCATTAGCCCCATAGACAAGATCGTCAAGCGCTATAAGCACGAGTAGGAAAAGACGCCGCTGGAGAGCAGCGCCGCAATCGGGACAACATAATCGGCCCCGTGTCGAGATGCAGCTTGTAACCGCTCCAACTGTTCTTCTAGCCTTGGGCATTGGCCCCGCTTCTTTGTCGGCGCTGGTGTTTCTGTCGCGCTCACACCGCGACGGCGGGCTCTTCGGCGCGTGCTGGCTGCGCCGCCGTGGCAGATCTCTCGGGCCGCGCCGGATGCACGCGCGCTTCGCTGGCGGTGCCGTCGCGGCTTATGTGCCCAATCAGTTTGCTGCCGCGCCTCATGCACCTGCTCCGTCAGCCGTCCTGCGGCAAACTCGTCGAAGGCACGCGAGAAGGTGGCTTCGGACGGGAGCTCTTGCACAAAGGGAAACTTCAGATGCGCCGCAGGGCGCGGTCGATCATCAGACGTTTGTTCAGTACCCGCGTCGAGGTCATCCCAACCACGGGATTTGGCCACAAAAGCGTTGGCCAACCAAGAAAGTTCGTGCGGCGGTCGCCCTTCTCCACACCACGACGAATGAACGAATTCTTCGATGCGCACCCGCTACCCGATGGTAGATCACCTTCTCCAGTTTCGGCGTCAGTGTACCAACGGCGTTGCGCAATTCGGGCAACAGCTTGTGCTGTATCACGTTCCAGCGTTGCATGATCAGGTCGCGTCGGTTAGTATCCATTTGGTGGGCTTTATGATGTTGGCGTCGAAACCTCATCATGCCAGAAATGGTCGCCCGCTCCTGCCAATTTCACCTCACGCCGCGAAATAAATCAGCTCAGCCGATGCGGTTTTGCATGAGGCTCAATCTGTCAAGACTGAACTTGTTAGTGACTAATACCTCTTCAATCAAGGATTATAAAAATTTTGTGGATTTGGGCTTAGAACCCGATTAAGGAGCACTGAGTGAAGACGAGCTATCTGGACTTCTTGTTATGTGGTGGTGCGATCGGCGCGATTCTGGCGGGCTGCTTCGCCTTGATTGCCCTCCTCCGCCCGCTGTCGAGCGCCTTGTTTGCGGAATACCACGTCATCGTCGATCTGATGCTCGCACTGCTTTGTTACGGACTCCTCTCGGCACTGCTCGTTCGCGTGCTGTTGAAAATCTGGCCGATGGAGCCCGGCGAATATTCGATGGATTCTTCGGTCTTCACCTACTGGAAGCTATTGACCATCGTTTACCGGCTGGGGCAGGGAGCACTCAATCCGTTCACGCCGGTCTTTGTTAAACCGCTGGTCGAGATCCTTTTCGGCGCCAGGGTCGGTGCCGACGTGGCCCTTGGCGGGACGATTGACGACCCTTACATGGTGAGCATCGGCGCGGGTGCGGTGCTGGGGAATGCCACCCTGGTGGCAGGAAACATGGTTTATGGCGGCAAGTTTGTCTGCGGTGCCGTGAACATCGGCGCCGGGGCGACCATCGGCGTCAATTCGGTGATTCTGCCGGGCACGGAGGTGGGTGCGAACGTCACCCTGCTTGGCGGCAGTTATGTGATGCCGGGGACGAAGATTCCGGCCGGGGAAACCTGGCGTGGCAACCCCGCCCGCAAATGGATGTGACGAGCCTGAGGGCTCGTCCGCTCACACTGCGGATTTCATGTTCCCACAGGATTGGCCATGAAGTCCAGCCGGCCCACTCCGATCCATGTTCAGGCTCTTTTCGTTCGTTGGCCCGTGGCCACGGTATTTCAAACAGTTAGCGCCAGAACAAATTACCGTGAGTCCTGCCCGTTCGGGAGTTCGCATCCGGAATAGGCTGTGCGAAAATGCTGCCAATTACCCCGTAAACAAGCAAAGGGCGAAAGAATGTTGAGAAAGCTTGATTTGCAAGCCGTGTACTCTGAATTCGTTAGCGCATTCAGGAACATCGTTCGCCAGTATCGACGCAGCCTCTTCGGTATCTCGGCCGTGGCCTTCGGCGTGATCGCCCTGCTGCTCAGCGCGGGCTTCGTCGAATGGATATTCTGGGCGGCACGCGAAGGCGCCATCGAAGAAGGGCTAGGCCACATCCACATCGTGCGACCCGGCTACCTGGAGAACGGTCAGTCGGATCCCTTCAAGTACCTCATGCCAGAGAATTCAGCACAAATTTCCGCCATCGAAAAACTTCCTTATGTGCGTACTGCCGCGCCACGGATCGGGTTCAACGGACTTATCAGTCACGGGGAGACGACACTGTCGTTCCTCGGTGAAGGGGTCAGCCCGGAAAAAGAGCGCGTACTCAGCCCGAGTCTGTTGATTACAGAGGGGCATAATCTTGCACCGGATGAAGACAAAAGCATTTTGCTTGGCCGCGGCTTGGCGGAAAATCTCGGTGTGGCGGTCGGCGACCAGGTCGTCCTGATGGCGACGACGCCAAAAGGCGGATTCAGCGCGGTCGAGGCGAAGGTTCGCGGACTGTTCACTACGGTGAGCAAGGCCTATGACGACTCGGCGCTGCGCGTTCCCCTGCCGCTGGCGCAGAAGCTGCTCCGCGTTTCGGGCATTCACACTTCAATCATCGTACTCGACGATACGGCGAAGACGGCGGACATGCTGCTGACACTTCGTTCCGATTTCAAGGACGACGCTATCCAGTTCGTTCCGTGGTACGACATGGCCGATTTCTACAAAAAGACGGTGACCCTCCTGTCGCGGCAGGTGATGGTGGTGGAACTGATCATCGCCGCCGTTATTGTGCTCAGCATATCGAATACCATGACCATGAATGTCCTCGAGCGCACGTCAGAGATCGGTACCTGTCTGGCCATCGGTCGACAGAGGCGCCAGATCCTGCACCAGTTTATTTACGAAGGCCTGAGCATTGGCCTGATCGGCGGAGCGCTTGGCGTGGTCCTGGGCTGGCTGCTTTCCATCATGATTTCATGGGTCGGCATCCCCATGCCCCCACCGCCCGGCATGTCGCAGGGCTACACCGGAGCCATCATGCTGACCTCCCGACTGGCTGTCGAAACCTTCGTTCTGGCACTCGGAACAACCTTGATCGCCAGCGTCTATCCCGCCTGGCGGGCATCGCGCATGGAAATTGTCGATGCCCTGCGCCACAACCGTTAGGGAATCACCGAACAAGTCATCGCAGCCAGGCGGCGGCAAAAAATTTGGACGACATTGTGAAGCAAAAGCAGTTTTTATCGAATAAACGAG
>JAYSZS010000182.1:0-4475 GCA_043737935.1 Propionivibrio sp.
GGCTTACTGGTAGTAGCTACCGCCATTGATGTTCAGGGTTGCACCCGTCATGTAACCCGAGATGTCGGAGGCCAGATAGGCACAGATGCCGCCGATTTCTTCGGGTTTGCACAGCCGTTTCATCGGAATCGCGTCGACGATCCCCTTGAGTACATCCTCGCGGATTGCCATTACCATATTGGTGCCGACATAGCCGGGCGCAACGGCATTGACGGTCACGCCCTTGGCGGCCAGTTCCTGCGCCAGCGACTTGGTGAAACCGATGACGCCGGCCTTGGCTGCAGCGTAGTTGGACTGGCCAGCCTGGCCCTTGACGCCGTTCATCGACGACATGTTGATGATGCGGCCCCAGCCGCGCTCGGCCATTTTCGCCGATACCTGCTTGGTCATGTTGAAGAGGCTGGTCAGGTTGGTGGCAATCACGGCATCCCACTGGGCCAGTTCCAACTTGGCAAACATGCGGTCACGAGTAATCCCGGCGTTGTTCACCAGAATATCGATCGGACCACCCGCTTTGGCTTCTGCATCGGCAACCATCGCCGCACACGAATCAAGACTCGCAATATCGCCAGCGACAATCATGAAATCCTTGAAACCGGCAGCGACCATTGCCTTTGTCCACTCATCCGGCTTGTCGAACTCCGGATGATAGGCAGCGACTACCTTGTGACCGGCCTTGGCAAACTCCTGACAAATTGCGGTACCGAGACCGCCCATAGCACCTGTAACCAGAGCAATACGTTGCGACATGATGTTTCCTTTCGTTTAAAAACCAATGAAATAGCTGGGAAAAAGCCTTTACCGGTTATCAGTACAGAGGCCGACCAACATTGATGAAACGGGAACAACTCCTTGGATTTTTCTCTCTTTTTTTTCTAAGACACACAATAAGCATTACCTTTAAGCAGCGCCATTATAAACTCAGGATTTCTCTTTGACGAAGCGACCCGGTGCTGGCTCGATGAACTTGTATTTTACATTGCCCGGTTTTTTGCGTGCGACACGCTCGCCATCGGCAAACTGTTTCAGCCAGTTGCTCCAGTCGTGCCACCAGCTCCCCTGGTATTCCTGCGCACCAGTGAGCCACTGATCCGCATTGCTCTGCTCGCTCTCGTTAAGCCAGAAGCTGCGTTTATTCTTGCTGGCCGGGTTGATCACTCCGGCGATATGGCCACTTGCGCCGAGGACAAAACGTGATTTCCCGCCCAGCAGCCGGGTGCCAAGGTAAGAGGATTTCCAGGGAACGATGTGGTCCTCTCGCGTCGCCAGCACATAGTTTGGCGCCTCTATGCGACCCAGATCAACCTTGACGCCGCACATCTCAAGCTGGTCCGCAACACGCAAACCATTCTCCAGATAGAGATTGCGCAGGTACCAGCAGGCGAAAGGACCGGGCAGATTGGTGCTGTCAGAATTCCAGTAAAGCAGATCAAAGGCCGGAGGCTGTTTACCCTTGAGGTAATTGCTGACGACATAGTTCCACACCAGATCGTTGGCCCGCAGCATAGAAAAGACGCTCGATAGCTCGGCCCCCTTCAGGAGGCCACCCTGGGCCATTCTGGCTTCGCGCTCGGCCACCGACGGCTCGTCGATGAACAGGCCAAGCTCGCCCGTCTCCGAATAATCAAGCAACGTAGTCAGCAGTGTCAGGCTGGCCACCTTGTTTTCACCGCGCGCAGCGAGCACCGCCACTGCGCTCGTGAGAAGGGTTCCGCCAACACACCAGCCCAGCGTGTTCACCTGATCGACCTTGCAGATTTCGCGAACCTTGTCGATGGCGGTAATCGGCCCGCTCTTCAGATAGTTGTGCCAGGTCAGATGTCCTTGCCCGGCTTTGGGATTGCGCCAGGAAACAAGAAAGACCGTGTTGCCCTGTTCGAGCGCATAGCGGACAAAGGAATTTTCAGGCTGCAGATCGAGGACGTAGAACTTGTTGATGCACGGGGGCACAATCAGCAACGGCCTCCGGGCGACCCTGGGCGTCATCGGCAGATACTGAATCAACTGGATGAGTTCATTTTCGAAAATCACAGCGCCGGGGGTTGTCGCCAGATTCCTGCCAATTTCAAACGCCGACTCGTCTGAAATGGATACACGACCTTTTCCGTAATCATTGATCAGGTTGTTGATGCCGTCGGTGATAGTTTGCCCATTGCTGTCAAGCGCATGACGAATGAATTCGGGGTTGGTGGCCAGGAAGTTGGCCGGCGACAGGGCGTCAATAAACTGGCGTGCGAGAAAGCGGGCGCGCTCTTTTGCCTTGTCATCGCTGGCCGGAAATAGCTCAACCAGTTCGCGGATGTAATGCGAATTGATCAGGTAAGCCTGCCGGACATAGTCAAAAACCGGGCTGCTTTTCCATTCGGGTGACGAAAAACGGCGATCACCCGGATCCGCCTCGATCTCCGGTGGCAACGACTTGTCATCTCCACGCAGCATGGAATTCCACAAGTGCTGGTGCTGATCGACAAGACTCTTCTGCAGCTTTACCAGGGGCTCAGGATCCGGCAGATCGAGCGACGGTGCTGAAACACCCGGAGCCCGCGGCAGCGTTCCGAGAAGGTCCACAAAGCCCTGCATCAGGGTCTGACCGACCTGTACAAAAATTTGCGTTGCAGGAGCAAGGGAATCTGACGAAAATGCCATGTAATTTTTTTCTCGTGTGAATCGGGGTACGAGCAGAAACCGCCAGCGAACCATCAACACTCGATTTTGCACTGCGACCTGAGCACTGTCAATGCCTAGTCTTGCCCGATGAAGGATAACCCGCAAGCCCGCAGCTAGTGAAGCGATACATCAAATTGCATCGCACGGCTGTCTGAGTTGGATCGATCCTTGTCACACGCCTTTTCGGCTGCCGGAAGAATATAGGATCAACCAATGCCGTTGTCGTGATACAATCCAAGTTCATCGTTGCGCCATTCATCAGTCTTGGCGCCCGACCGATCTGGCCAGGCATTTTCGTCTGGCCCGACACACAAATCCCTTGCTGTTTGCCCAGACTGGTTCGTGCTTGTATTGGTAATCATTGCTTTTATTCCGCGCACGCATGGCAAACGGATGGAGTTCTCCCGCATGAAATTTACCGAACTGGGTCTGGTACCCGAGATCCTTCGTTCCATCGCCGATCAAGGCTATGAAACCCCCACTCCGATTCAGGCTCAGGCGATTCCGGTGGTGCTCGCCGGACGTGACCTGATGGCTTGCGCACAAACAGGTACCGGCAAGACCGCAGGCTTTACCCTGCCGATTCTCAATCGCCTGGCCGCCTCGCAGGTGACCGGGCCACGCAAAATACGGGTGCTCATTCTGACACCGACGCGCGAGCTGGCTGCTCAGGTTGAAGACAGTGTTCGCACCTACGGTGCTCACCTGCCGTTCAAGTCTCTTGTCATTTTTGGTGGTGTCGGCATCAACCCGCAGATTTCGGCACTCAGAAACGGCGTCGACATCCTTGTTGCCACTCCCGGTCGTCTGCTCGATCACGCCCAGCAGCGCAATGTCGACCTTTCGGGTGTTGAGGTGCTGGTGCTCGACGAAGCCGACCGCATGCTCGACATGGGCTTCATTCACGACATCAGGCGCATCATCAAGCTGGTGCCAAAGAAGCGCCAGAACCTGCTCTTTTCAGCCACTTTTTCTGACGAAATCCGCACGCTGGCCGGCAGCTTCCTGATTGACCCTGAATACGTCGAGTCGGAGCGCCGCAATACTGCACCAGAACTGGTCAAACAGTTTGTTTATCGGGTTGACCGTGAACGCAAGCGTGATCTGCTGGTCGATCTGATCCGTGACAAGGGCTGGTATCAGGTGCTGGTGTTCACGCGCACCAAGTGGGGCGCCAACGGCCTGGCCGACAAACTGCTCAAGGCCGGCATCGAGGCGGATGCCATTCACGGCAACAAGAGCCAGAACGCGCGCACCCGGGCACTGGCCAACTTCAAGAACGGCAAGCTGCATGTGCTGGTCGCCACCGACATCGCGGCGCGCGGTATCGACATCAACGAATTGCCGCAGGTCGTCAATTACGAGTTGCCGAATGTCGCCGAGGATTACGTGCATCGCATCGGTCGTACCGGGCGTGCGGGTACCGAGGGAGCCGCCGTCTCGCTGGTCTGCGTCGATGAACTCAAGCTCCTGCACGACATCGAGCGCCTGCTGAAAAAGCAGATTGAGGTGGTGTCCTGTCCCGATTACGCGCCCGATCCCAGCATCCGTGCCGAACCCATCCTGATGCGCTCGGCAGGTGCACGCGGCGGTCAACGTTCGCCCGCGGCACGAACGGGCGGTGGCGCACGTCCAGGTGCGGCGAACGCCACCCGTGCCGGAAACGGCAAGCCGCCGGCAGGCGGTGGTTCACATCGTAGCGGCAGCCGGCACCGCTAAGGAAACACTGAATAAGTAGCAAAAGAAGTGAACGATCTTTTAGTCATGTCATCAAAGAAATGGGATCGATCACGGGGGTTAAGACGATG
>JAYSZS010000183.1:0-1791 GCA_043737935.1 Propionivibrio sp.
CTGCGCTCAAACGCCGAGCCACGGCACTGGGCTTCGTCATCGCTCCAGTGGCAGCACGGAACTAAAAACTCGGCTCAGGGGGTTTTGTTTCTTGAGAGACGGTTTGACGAGCAGATGTGGGTCCGCATGAAAAACGCTGACGTCAGCTTCGCCAACCTCGCCATCATCAGGCTCTTGTTTGCTGATTCTTTCCGCAAGGGTGCTATCCGCAGCCCTTACATTCGTCTCGTCCGCTGATTCCCGCGCCCCAGCCTTCTCGGCGGCCAGCGTTGCGTACATTAAAAGCTAAGCTCAGTGTGATGCCAATATCGTAAGCCCTCATCCCCTGACCTTCTCTAGCAGGAAGAAGGGTGTCAACCCCCTTGTCCTGTGGGGGAGGTTAGGGGAGGGCCTAACACACGCCCGCCTAACCAGTTTTGCGGCTCACGGAATTGACTCCTGCGGGTAGTGGTTGATGCCAATACCCTGAGTACAACCCCAGGCCGGGCGATTTGGATTAAACTAGAGTCTTTTACTCGGGTATCCATAAAGGAGCCACAAATGGCTGTAACTATTGTTGATGTGCAGACGGCGCTGAAAAATCTGATCGATCCCAACACCAGGAAAGACTTCGTTTCGTCCCGCTCGGCAAGGAACATCAAGGTCGATGGCGAGCAGGTGTCGCTCGATATAGAACTCGGTTATCCGGCGAAAACACAGATCGACGCCATTCGTGGTGTCGTGGTTGATGCGATCAATGCGCTTCCCGGTGTTGACCGCGTCGACGCCAATGTGACCTTCAAGATCGTTGCCCACGCCGTGCAGCGCAATCTGAAGCCGCTCAAGGGCGTCAAGAACATCATCGCCGTGGCGTCCGGCAAGGGCGGCGTCGGCAAAAGTACGACAGCAGTCAATCTGGCGCTGGCGCTGGCCCAGGAAGGGGCAAGTGTCGGCCTGCTCGACGCCGACATCTACGGCCCGTCCATACCGCAAATGCTGGGACTGGCCGGGCGCCATCCGGAATCTGAAGACGGTACGTCAATGGATCCGTTACAGGCTTACGGCCTGCAGACAATGTCGATCGGTTTCATGGTCGATGTCGATTCGCCGATGGTCTGGCGTGGCCCGATGGTCACGCAGGCGCTCGAGCAACTACTCAACCAGACCAGTTGGCGCGATGTCGATTATCTCATCGTCGACATGCCACCTGGAACGGGTGATACGCAACTGACGTTGGCACAGAAAGTTCCGGTGACGGGTGCAGTGATCGTCACCACGCCGCAGGATATTGCCTTGATCGATGCGCGTAAGGGTTTGAAGATGTTCGACAAGGTCGGCATCCCGATCCTTGGGCTGGTTGAAAACATGAGTATTCATATCTGCTCGAAGTGTGGCAACGAAGAGCATATCTTTGGTCACGGCGGCGCGGAGAAAATGTGCAAGGATTATGATGCCGAATTGCTTGGTTCAATGCCGCTGGAACTCTCGATCCGCGAATTGGCCGATGCCGGGCGGCCGACCGTGGTCGGCGCCCCGGATTCCCGGGCGGCCGAAATATACCGTACGATTGCCCGCCGCGTTGCGGTGAAGGTGGCCGAACGCGCCAAGGACATGAGCGCAAGGTTCCCGAATATTGTCGTGCAGAATACTTGAACGAGCCTGCCTCGCTAACCTTTACGGCGAAGTCGCAAAGCCACAAAGGCATGGCAAATGACTCTAGGGAATCACCGAACAAGTCATCGCAGCCAGGCGGCGGCAAAAAATTTGGACGACATTGTGAAGCAAAAGCAGTTTTTATTGAATAAACGAGCG
>JAYSZS010000184.1:0-4466 GCA_043737935.1 Propionivibrio sp.
CTTCATCGTCTTAACCCCCGTGATCGATCCCATTTCTTTGATGACATGACTAAAAGATCGTTCACTTCTTTTGCTACTTATTCAGTGTTTCCTTAGAAAACCTGCGAGGCAAGTCTGGCCGCTTGGCCGGTCTCCGGTTTTCTTTGCTAAAGCTTTGCGCTCTTGGCGTCTTTGCGGTGGATTCTTAAGATTTTCAGTTGCATTCCTTCGGAAATCGTAGAATAGACGGCTTTATTCAACGGTTTCCGGGAATTTGCGATGACCATCAAATCCGACAAGTGGATCCGCCGCATGGCGGAACAGCACGGCATGATCGAGCCATTTGAAGCCCATCAGGTGCGCGAGATCGACGGGCGCAAGATTGTTTCCTACGGCACATCGAGCTATGGTTACGATATTCGCTGCTCGAACGAATTCAAGTTGTTCACCAACATCAACTCGACCATTGTCGATCCGAAAAACTTCGACCCGAATTCATTTATCGAGGTCAACAACAATTTCTGCATCATCCCGCCGAACTCGTTCGCACTGGCGCGAACCGTAGAGTATTTCCGCATCCCGCGCAGCGTGCTCACCGTCTGTCTCGGCAAAAGCACCTATGCACGCTGCGGCATCATCGTTAACGTCACTCCCTTTGAACCCGAGTGGGAAGGCTATGTAACGCTTGAGTTCTCCAATACCACGCCCTTGCCGGCCAAGATCTACGCCAACGAAGGGATCGCACAGGTCATTTTCTTCGAAGCCGACGAAGAGTGCGAAACCTCGTACAAGGACAGGGGTGGCAAGTACCAGGGGCAGGTCGGCGTTACCCTGCCCAAGATATAACAAACTCTTTCGACGCAGAGGGCGCAGAGACGCAGAGAGCGCAGAGAAACCCAAAACGGGAAAATTCTCTGCGTACTCTGCGTTTCTGCGTTCTCCGCGTTGAAGGCGGTTTTAACGATTTCAGGAGCTAGCATGCATTTTCATTTTCCGGTCATCATAATTGACGAGGATTTCCGTTCGGAGAACGCCAGTGGTCTGGGTATTCGCGCACTGGCCGACGCCATCGAGGTCGAGGGTTTCGAAGTGCTGGGGATTACCAGCTATGGCGATCTGACCTCGTTTGCCCAGCAGCAAAGCCGCGCGTCGGCGTTTATACTGTCGATTGACGATGAAGAGTTCAGTGCCGGACAGGCGGAGAAAACCATCGCCGAGTTGCGCTCGTTCGTCAAGGAAATCCGCTGTCGCAATGAAGATATCCCGATTTTCCTGTACGGTGAGACACGCACTTCGCGGCACGTTCCGAACGACGTGCTACGCGAGTTGCATGGTTTTATTCACATGTTCGAGGATACGCCCGAGTTTATCGGTCGTTATGTCGTGCGCGAAGCCAAGACCTATCTGAAGAGTGTGCCGCCCCCGTTCTTCCGTGCGCTGACGCATTACGCCTCGGACGGCTCTTACTCGTGGCACTGCCCCGGGCACTCGGGCGGCGTCGCTTTTCTGAAGAGCCCGGTGGGGCAGATGTTCCACCAGTTTTTCGGCGAAAACATGCTGCGTGCCGATGTCTGCAACGCCGTCGAGGAACTCGGGCAGTTGCTCGACCACACCGGCCCGGTGGCGGCTTCGGAACGTAATGCGGCACGCATCTTCAATGCCGATCACCTGTTCTTTGTGACCAATGGAACGTCAACGTCGAACAAGATCGTCTGGCACTCGACCGTGGCACCGGGCGACATCGTCATCGTCGACCGTAACTGCCACAAGTCGATATTGCACGCAATCATTATGACCGGCGCGGTGCCGGTTTTCCTGATGCCGACGCGCAATCATTACGGCATCATCGGCCCGATCCCGAAAGAAGAATTTCTGTGGGAAAACATCCAGAGGAAAATCGATGCCCATCCCTTTGCGCGCGACGTGAAAGACAAGCCGCGCGTGTTGACGATCACGCAGAGCACCTACGACGGGATTCTCTACAACGTCGAGGAAATCAAGGAGATGCTCGACGGAAAAATCGATACCCTGCATTTCGATGAGGCCTGGTTGCCGCACGCCGCTTTCCACGACTTCTACGGCGATTATCACGCCATCGGCGCCGAGCGTCCGCGTTGCAAGGAGTCGATGATTTACTCGACGCAGTCGACACACAAGCTGCTCGCCGGCCTGTCGCAGGCATCGCAGATTCTGGTGCAGAACTCGCAAAACCGCGAACTCGATCGTGATGTTTTCAACGAGGCCTACCTGATGCATACGTCAACCTCGCCGCAGTACGCGATCATAGCTTCATGCGATGTGGCGGCGGCGATGATGGAAGCGCCGGCGGGTACCGCGCTGGTTGAAGAATCTATCGCCGAAGCGCTCGACTTTCGCCGCGCCATGCGCAAGGTTGACGAAGAGTGGGGTGCCGACTGGTGGTTCAAGGTCTGGGGTCCGGACGATCTGTCGGAAGAAGGAATCGAAGAGCGCGAGGCCTGGATGCTCAAGCCGGGCGAGCGCTGGCATGGCTTCGGTATGCTGGCCGAAGGCTTCAACATGCTCGATCCGATCAAGGCCACGGTGATCACCCCCGGTCTGGCAGTGGATGGTGACTTTTCCGAGTTCGGCATTCCGGCGGCGATTGTCACCAAGTATCTGGCCGAGCATGGCGTCATCGTCGAGAAGTGCGGCCTTTATTCGTTCTTCATCATGTTTACCATCGGGATCACCAAGGGCCGCTGGAACACGATGGTCACCGAATTGCAACAGTTCAAGGACGATTACGACAAGAATCAGCCCTTGTGGAAAGTGCTGCCCGAATTCGTCGCCAAATACCCGCGCTATGAGCGGGTCGGCCTCCGGGAACTGTGCCACCTGATTCATGGGGTATATGCCACCAACGACGTGGCGCGACTGACGACCCAGATGTACCTTTCCGACATGATCCCGGCCATGCGCCCTGCCGACGCCTTCGCCAGGATGGCGCACCGCGAGATTGACCGCGTGCCGATAGACGATCTCGAAGGGCGCATCACCAGCATTCTGCTGACACCGTACCCGCCGGGAATTCCGCTGCTGATTCCAGGCGAGCGCTTCAATGCAACGATTGTCCGTTATCTCAAGTTTGCTCGATTCTTCAACGAACAGTTTCCCGGCTTCGAAACCGATATCCACGGGCTGGTCAAGACCATGGTCGACAGCAAAGCGGCCTACTACGTCGATTGCGTTCGCTGAGCCGTTGTTTTTTTACACACTCGACGTAACGGCGGCTTGGGAACCCGTTATTTATTGACGGGTCCATTGTTGTGGTTTATTTTCATATAAGTTTTGTACCATATTGAATATATTTATAAATTTATTTGACTTTTGCCTGGTTTGCATTTCGGCACCTTGTCGATTTTTTTGAATGTTGGTTCTGGCGCCTGTCTCGGCCAAGGGTCGGATGCGCTGCAGTGTCAGGGGGAGAATCGAAGTCTATGAAAGCCGTGTTATTTGTTGCTCTGTCCTTGATCGCTGGTGCCTGTTTTGCCCAGGGTGCCGCGTCTGCGGTATTTGTCAGCGGCAACGCACAGATTGTCGGTACAGACGGGCAGATGCGAGCGGCTGTTCGAGGTGGTGAGCTTTTTCCCGGTGAAACGGTTGAAACAGTGGATGCCCCGGTGCAGTTGAGCTTTCTTGATGGCGCCAGCATGTCCTTGCAACCTGCGACTCGCTTCAGGGTGGATGAATATCACTTTATCGAGCAGAACGGCAAGGCGAGTATCGGTGATCGAAGCTTTTTCTCGCTGCTCAAGGGTGGTTTCCGTACGCTTACCGGTCTGATCGGTAAACAGCAGCGTGATCAATACAAGGTAGATGCGGCGGTGGCAACCATCGGCATTCGCGGTACCGATTACTCGGCACTCGTCACTGATACGGGTTTATCATTAAGTACCTTCGGGGGTCTGCTCGAGGTTTGCAGCAATGCCGGTTGTGCTCTGGTCAGGCCGGGTGAAACCTTTGTTGTTGATGACCGCGACAGCATGCCACGGCGCAAGGGACCAACCAGCGAAGGCATGTTGCTCTTGCCCGATTTGCCGCCGCCGAAAGCGGGTGAGTCGTTACCGGCGTTGACGCCACCCGTGTCGGGACCGCCTCAGGTTCCGACTCAGGATCCGGCTCAGAGGCTGTGAATAAATCAAAAATCCACCACAAAGACGCAAAGGAGCAAAGAAATCGCAAAGTTAACACATTGTTGCTAAAAAATTCTTTGCGTCACCTTTGCCACTTTGCGCCTCTGCGGTGGGGGTTAAAGCATTTTTTCACAAGCTCTCAGGCACTAACAACTGGATCATCGATTCCGGGACCAGGTTATACGCCGCATAACGGGACCTATCGTGGAGCCCCTTGTAATTGAAATGCTGGGAGACTACACCCGGAGCCGCTCATGACCACCGGCAAGACGCTGTCCGCCCAACTGATGGATTTTCTGCCTTGGAGCACATTTACCCGCATCGTCGAACGAC
>JAYSZS010000185.1:0-21048 GCA_043737935.1 Propionivibrio sp.
GCGATGCCGCTTCGATCCTGGCCGCACTGGGGCTTGTGACGCAGAAACCAGGGGGTAACGCAGACACCGCGCTGCCCGATAAAGGAAAGATAAACAAGACAGCTTCGGACGCATTGACTGAACTACAAACTTCAACCAGCGCTGGGTCGGCCCTCAAAACTGAAGGCAAGGTCGAGCCCCTTAGGACTGAGCCCGCACTGACCGGGGCACCTGGTGCGGGTGACAAACCGGCAAGATTTGCCGTTGCCGCCTTTGGAGCTCCAAATGCAGAGCCGATAATTGCCAAAACCAATTTGGCCGACACCTTGCCGAACACTATTTCGGAACCCGCTGGAAATACTCCCGGTAATGCGCACAACCTGCAGTTAAATCGCGATGTCCCGCTAGCCCTTTCAACAGCAATCCGCGATCAAAGTTGGACTACAGATTTTGCTCAGAAAATCGTGTGGCTCGCCACCAACGACAAGCAGACAGCGCAACTCATACTAAACCCACCGCACATGGGGCCAATAGAGATAACGTTGAACCTGGATAAAAGTAATGCCAGTGCATCATTCGTTTCAGCAAACGCGGAAGTTCGGAATGCGATCGAAACGGCGCTGCCCAGATTGCGCGAAATGTTTGCCAGTGCCGGAATTGAGCTGGGGCAAACCAATGTCAGTGCCGAGTCGTTCGGGCAGCAATCCGGTAGCGGGGAGGGACAGCGAAGTTCATCCCGATGGGCTGCCGATAACGCTATACTTGGCACTGCATCGGGGGATTCACTATCAGACAGGGCGTTTTCTGCGCAGCATGGCTATGGGCTGGTCGATATTTTCGCCTGATCGTCTTGAACGAAGTCCTGGCGATTCAATGCATGATCCATAGCCACACTACGGCTCTGAATAATTGAATTCAAAAGCAAGAGGGGGTTTTGCAGATGGCCAGGGATGCCAAACCTGAAGCAGAGGTCACGGAAGTTGCTCCGCCAAAGAAGAGCAGGAAGCTACTGATTATTATCGCTGCCGTCCTGGTGCTGGTTATCGCACTTGGCGTTGGCGGTATCATCATCTGGAAAAAGATGAATAACACTCCGCAAGCCGAAGACGGCGAAGTTGCTACCGAAAAAGTCAAATCCGAAAAAAAGAAAGGCGCCAAGGAAGTAGCGCCGGTTTATGTTGCGCTTGATGCGTTTACCGTCAATCTTGTACCCGAGAGTGGTGAACAGTTTCTGCAACTGATGATAACGGTCGAAGTCGAGGATACGCATGTGGGTGACAAACTCAAGATGTACACTCCAAAACTGCGTAATGATGTGATGATGCTTTTGTCCGGCAAAAAGGCCTCTGAACTGGTTACCAAGGAAGGTAAGGAAACCCTGGCCAACGAAGTTCGTGGCCTGATGAATGGAATTCTTGATCCGGGCGTCAAGGGTAGCGAAGGCCCGGTCAGGGAAGTGTTATTTACCTCCTTCATCATTCAATAACCGGCCATGACCACCGACTTTCTTTCCCAGGACGAGGTGGACGCTCTACTCAAGGGTGTCACCGGCGAGTCCGACGAGCCTGAAATTTCCGATGACGGCGAGGGTGGGGTTCGTCCCTACAACCTGGGAACGCAGGAACGCATCGTCCGCGGACGCATGCCGACGCTCGAACTCATCAACGAACGATTCTCACGTTACCTGCGCATCGGTCTGTTCAATTACATGCATCGCGCAACCGAGATTTCGGTCGGGCCGATCCGTGTGCAAAAATACAGCGAATTCATCCGCAATCTGGTGGTGCCGACCAACCTGAATCTGGTCGCCGCCAAGCCATTGCGGGGTACCGCGCTTTTCGTGCTCGATCCCAATCTAGTTTTTCTTGTCGTCGACAACATGTTTGGTGGCGACGGTCGCTTCCATACACGAGTAGAAGGTCGCGATTTCACGCCGACTGAACAACGCATCATTCAGGGGCTACTGAACGTCGTGTTCAAGGAGTACTCACGTGCATGGAAACCGGTATTCGACATATCCTTTGAATACATCCGCTCAGAGATGAATTCTCAGTTTGCCAATATTGCCACCCCATCCGAAATCATTATTTCGACCACATTCTCACTGGAGTTTGGCGGAACGGTAGCCGACATGCACATCTGTTTTCCTTACTCGATGGTCGAACCGATACGGGACCTGCTCTACAGCTCCATGCAAAGCGATCAGTTGTCAACCGATCAACGCTGGATCATCATGTTGCGCAAACAACTGAAAGATGCTGAAGTTGAAATCGTCGCGCAATTCGCCACAACAACGGTCACACTGGGCCAGATCCTCAAAATGAAGACCGGGGACATCATTCCGATCAACATTCCGGAAAAAATTATCGCCAGGGTCGACGATGTTCCCCTGATGGAATGCCGCTATGGTCAGCAGGGCGGTCAATACGCACTCAAGATCGAACGATTCATAACGCTGCACAGCGAGGAAATCGTTCAGGGAGGACAGAATGGCTGACCAGGTAGAAAATAACGAGAGCCCGAACATTGCAGAACCCAGCGCAGAAGATGATTGGGCTGCAGCGATGGCCGAACAAGCCATTGTCGAGGCGGCGCCAGCAGCCACTGCGCAGCCGGCTCAGATATTTCCTGCCTTTGCCGAGACTGACGGCAAAGCGTCCATGATGAACGAGCTCGACATGATCCTGGATATTCCGGTTCAGATCGCCGTCGAACTGGGCCGCACCAAGATCACCATCAAGAATCTGCTGCAGCTTGCCCACGGCTCGGTTGTTGAACTTGATGCGATGGCTGGCGAACCGATGAGCGTTTTTGTCAACGGAACACTGATCGCACAAGGCGAAGTGGTGGTGGTCAATGACAAATTCGGCATCCGTCTCACCGACATCATCACTCCCTCGGAACGAATGAGAAAAGTCGGGCGCTAGCCTCGGTGGCCGATACAAAATTGGTTTGTCCTGCACGGTTGAGGCGACCGAAGCAAGTACAGCGCCGGACCGGACCCAGTTTACGCAGCACAGTAAATTGGTTCTAGAAACCCTCGTCATTCCGACGAAGGCCGGAATCAAGATTTGTACATCTGAACAAGATGTTAGTAAAACTGTTTTGATATCGAACAGGATTCCGGGTCAAGCCCGGAATGACGGTGATTCAACAAGTTAGCGTTAGAACAAATTTACCCTGGGTTACGCAGAGAATGTCATTGCAACCAACGGATTAACTTGGCATTTCCGCGAACGACCCTTGTTCTACTTTGTTCTTTGGTGCTTTGCAGTTTGAGCGGCGGTTTCAGAGGTATCACCTTACGCTCGCATGCTTTAAGATAGTGGCCAGAATGCATACAGGCCAACTGAATTGATTCGACACTCCAGATTTTTAGCACGTTCCCCTTGCGGCGCCAGCGCTCTGGTGCTCACCCTGCTGTTTACGTACTCGTTTGCACAAGCCTCGACTGTTGAGGCGCCTGGAGTGCCCGCTGGCGCCATACTGGAAATGCTGCTCGGCCTAACGCTGATCATCGGCATCCTGTTCCTTGCTGCTTACTTTATACGCAAGCTGAATGGTGGAAGAAGTTTTGGCAACAGCGGACCCTTGCGGATCGTGGGTGGTTTGATGATCAGTACACGGGAGCGAATCGTCCTGATCGAAGTCGGCGATACTTGGATTGTTGTCGGCATTGCTCCGGGGCAGATCAAAACGCTGCACACCCTTCCCAAGGGGGAACTTGCCGCCAGCAACAGCGGCGAAAGGCCTTTTAGTCAGTGGTTGAAGCAGATCAGCGAGCGCAATAATGAAAACAAGTAGGCCTACCCGCTGCATCTCACTTCTCACCCTGCTCTCCCTGCTCTCCCTGCTCTCCCCGTTGGTGGCGTGGGCACAGGCCGGCGGTCTCCCGGCACTGACCAGTACGCCCGGTGCCGGTGGCAGCCAGACCTATACACTCTCCATCCAGACGCTGCTCACGCTAACGGCGCTGACCTTCATTCCAGCCGCGTTGCTGATGATGACCAGTTTTACTCGCATCATCATCGTGCTCTCCTTGTTACGACACGCACTGGGCACGCAAACCTCGCCGCCCAATCAGGTCCTGGTTGGTCTCGCGCTGTTCCTGACTTTTTTCATCATGTCACCGGTACTCGACAAGATTTATGTCGACGCCTACCAGCCGCTCTCCGAGAACCGCATCTCTTTTGTTCAGGCGGTTGAACGCGGTACAGTGCCGCTCCGCAGCTTCATGCTGAAACAGACGCGCGAAACCGACATTGGCCTGTTTGCGCGGCTGGCCAAGCTGCCCGCGCTTGAGTCGATGAACGATATTCCGATGCGTGTCCTGATTCCGGCCTTCGTCACCAGCGAGTTGAAAACCGCCTTCCAGATTGGCTTCATCATCTTCATTCCCTTCCTGATCATCGACATGGTGGTGGCCAGTGTGCTGCTTTCGATGGGCATGGTGATGATGTCGCCGGTGATCGTATCGATGCCCTTCAAGCTGATGCTCTTTGTCCTGGTTGATGGCTGGCATCTGCTGCTGGGTTCGCTGGTCATGAGTTTTGCGACATGACGCCCGAACTGGTCATGAACATTGGCCGGCAGGCCATCGAAATGACGCTGGTGCTCTCCGGACCCTTGCTGCTGGCCGCCCTAGTCATTGGCCTGATCGTCAGCATCTTTCAGGCCGCGACACAGATCAATGAGCAAACGCTCTCGTTCGTCCCTAAACTGGTGGGGATATTTATTGTGCTTATCCTGGCCGGCCCCTGGATGCTGCAAATGATGGTTGACTACATCCGGCAGCTGTTCGAGAGCATTCCACAGCTCATCGGCTAGCCGGCGATGATCAGCTTCACATCAGCCGAGATCAACGAATGGGTCGTCGCTTTTTTTTTCCCGCTGACGCGCATCCTGGCGCTCCTCGCTTCCGCCCCCCCATTCAACAATATTGGACTGCCAACGCGAGTGCGTCTCGGGCTCGGCCTCGCTATCGCTCTCGCCATCACACCGGTGCTGCCGAAAATCCCCGCCGTCGATCCAGCCTCCGGACTGGGGCTGCTGATCCTCGCACAACAACTGGTCATTGGTTTCGCTTTGGGGTTTTCCCTGCGCCTTGTATTTAGCGCCGTTGACCTGGCGGGAAACGCCATCAGCAACCTGATGGGGATAGGCTTCGCAACGTCATTTGACCCGCAGAGCGCTGCCCAGACCCCCGTAATTTCAGAGTTCCTTGGCATGCTTGCCTTGCTGACTTTCATGGCCATCAATGGCCATCTCATGGTCATCGCCACACTGACGCAAAGTTTTAGCGTTCTGCCCATCGGAACGGCAAGCCTGGTAAACGCAAGCTGGTTGAACCTGGCCTATGCAGGAGGAATAATATTTTCTTACGCCGTTTTATTGTCGCTACCTATTGTTGTAGCGCTGCTCATCACCAATGCTGCCCTGGGCATCCTCGTACGCGTCGCTCCCCAGCTCAATCTTTTTGCTATCGGTTTTCCGGTAACCCTGGCGCTGGGCTTTGCCGCACTGCTGGTCAGCATGTCGCATCTGAGTGCGCCGCTTCAACAAATGTTCGAGTTCGGATTGCAGTCGATGCTGGGCTATTTTGTTATCAAATAGCGCCCCGACTTGGATTACGCTAGCGCAACGCAGGGATCTGCGTATTGACCAGCTGGATGGTGCCCTCGGAGACACGGTGCGTTAGCGGGGTGCTTGACTCGATTCCCTCGCTGTAATCCAGAATACGATAGCCGGCGTAACCCCTTTCGCGCTGAAGCTGCAATGCACGGCGCTTGATAATCTGGATCGACTCGCCGTCGCCACCGGTTCTGAAGCTCTTGGCGGTTAGCGCGAAATAGTAGGTATCCTGGTTCAGCGGCCTTTCCTTGATAGTCCAATTAGGGGCTAGGGGATCGTAAATGATGTGTAGCACTGCGACATTGCCCGCAAGGATTGTTGGCACAGTCATACCCAAGGCAGTTGATGGAAGTCCCAATAGGCCAATAGCCGTTGCCCCGACAGCGGTCTCGGTCGAAATTTCGATACTCGGCGTTACTTGCAGCGCAGGCTGGGTACGAAGATCACCCGTAAAGGCATTGACCGAACTGACATTCCCTATTGGTTCATATCCGGTGCACGCGCTGAACGACATCAATAATGCCGCAGCCAGCAAGGTTCGCATGTCGCTGCTCACAGGTAGTTGAACAGGCTCAAACCGCTGATCTTTGCAAACGACTGCTGCGCCGCTTCCAGATTCATTTTCTGGTTCATAAAATCAGAGATCGCTTTGGCATAATCGAGATCCTGAAGATCTTTCAAAGTAGACTGATATTGAATATCCAGATCGGACGATGCACTACCCAATGAATCAATTTCCTGCATTCTTGTACCAACCTGCGCTTGTACCCTGCTGATGTTGTTGAAAGACTGGTCGAGATTGGTCAACTCTGATCCCAACTCATTACTGTACTGTGTCGCGGTATAGGTTGAAGACCCGATAGGTGAACGTAAAATGCCGATCAGATTCTGCATGGTCTGGAACAGGCTCTGGTTGGTGCTGGGTTCAATAGTCAGCGTATCCCCGTTACCCGGTTGACCCTGCACAACAATCTGCCCTCCGTAGTCGGCAACCGGCGCAGTCGTTTTTTCCAGCTTGATTGTCTGTCCTGGTGAATAGGGTTGCGGCGCAGCCAAAAGCGCTTCGGGTGTCGCTGGTGTCGTATTTTTGTAAAGCTGATACGTAGCGGACACCACACCAGCCGTCGATGTAGTTGTGGAAAATTGCACCAGGAATCTTCCAGGATTCCCGGTTGCACTCCATAGCCCAGAATCCAGTACCGAGCCAGCATCTACTGTCGCGGTTCCTTTGTTTTTTCCTGAACCTGGATTGATGAGGAACGTGTCACCCGCTACAGGCACACCACTTACAACCACATTGGCAGAGAAAATCACTCCCCCATTTGTCAGCAAGGGAATTGTGGTTGGATTTGTGTAAGGGATTGGGGCTGTTGTACCTCCCGCAGGATCACTTATCTGGTAGTGAGTTGCGTCAGGAAACGAGATCGTAATGGGCCGGCCAGCACCTGCGTTATTCAACGCTGTCGACCACAAGGTCCGATTCACCACGGACCCCCCATCCGCATTGATGGTTGATAACGAATCATGAACACCAACACTAACACCAACGCCAAAATTACCGCCGGTTCCAGTGACAAAGGTGCCGTTCCCCTCTTTCGCAATCATGAAAATATCGCTACCGGCGGCACTGACTGCCATTTGCTGAGAAGACGAAACCTGTAGCAAACGCTCACCGTCATCGCCAAAATACGCCACTGGCCTCGTTGTCGCTGGCGGAACAGGCGCAAGCGAACCATCAATAGCAAAGGGGCGAACATTGCCTTTGTATCCGGAAAACAGATACTCACCCACGCCATTGTCACTATTCGCTATCCCCAATATCTCGCTCAGTCGTGACTCAAGCTCGGTGGCAATTGTCGCTCGATCGCTTTGACCCAGAGTCCCGACATTTCCCGCTTGAATTACGCGCTCGCGTACCTCTTGAAGCACGTTAACCAGTGAGGTCAGATGGCCATCGACCAGCCCGAGCTGGCTTTTGGCCTGCCCCTGATTTTCAATGTATTGCTGGTTAACCTCTTTGGTCTGCGTCACCACCAAGGACTGAGCTGCTGCAACTGGATCATCCTGCGGGGTGAGTACCCGGCGACCGGTCGACATCTGGTTTTGCAGCTTGTGCAGACCACTCTGATTGTTCTGGATGCCCAACGCACCCGAATCGAATATTTGACTGGTACTGATACGCATAGAAAGCCTCTTAATTCATTATTCCCAACAAAGTATCGAACAATCCGGCACCAATCTGCAGCGACTTGGCGGAAGCCTGATAGGCCTGCTGGAAGCGAATCAGATTGGCCGCTTCTTCATCCAGATTGACACCTGAAAGAGACTCGCGTGCCGCTTGAGATTGCTTCAACAGAGCTTGTTGCGCCTCTCCGGTCACGGATATTTGACGCGTCTTGTTACCAACATCGCTAACCAACTGGGCATAGGCCATTTGGTAACTTGCCGTTTTCCCCGACATGGTGTTCTGAGTCTGAAGACTCCCTAGAGCCAGCGCGTTCCGGCCATCGGAAACACCAGCGGTATTTTCCCCGATGGAAAACGAATCGCCGTTATTCAAATTTCCACTAATTTTAAAACTCACCCCGGCAAAGGAAATCGTGGCGTCCGAAGTATAAAGAATGCTCGGCCCCGGATAGACCGTTGTTTTGCTGCCCGCAGTAACCGATATATTTGCATTGGCAGGAACGCCTGAGAGCGTCAGCAACCCCGTCCCGCTGGCATAGGTCAGAGATACCCCAGCTATAGTCATGGATGTTGCGCTAAAACCCGAAAACGTTTCACCGGCAGAAATTTTTCCGCTGCCACTGTTGGTTGGGGCCGACGCGGCACGGATGGGCATGGCCGCTGCGATCAGGCGCGCATCTCCGGCAACAGACGCGTTAACCGCAATATTCCTTGCGGCTTCAGCCACGGGCCTGATCACAAAGGAGTCACCGCCTGACATAGTTCCCGAGGCGAGTGAGATGGAAAATCCCTCGCTGTTGGCAATGGTTTTAGACAAGGCAGGCAGCGAAGTATTGTTCCACGACATTCCATCGGTCAAACGCGTCAAGGTATGGTTTGTGCCGTCATACGAAAGGCGGTAGTCGGAATTGATCAATTTGGTATAAAAATTGGCGCCGTCAGCAGTTGAGCTTAGCACCTGGGTCGACTCACTAACAGCGACTGTTGCGCCGGTCAACACTAAAGTCTCACTTGCGGTAAGGGCCGCCTGTACCGTTGTCTGCAACGCCGCCAACGAGGCTCCTGTCCACACAATTCCGTCTGTCTGCCGAGTTAGTGAGTACGTACCGGCCACGTTTGCAAGGGTATATCGCCCATCAATTGAAGGCGCCACCAGCTCCGCAGTCAACACGGCCGCACTGGTATTCCGATTATTCACCAGAACCGTCGGCTGTGAAATCGTAAAGAAATCAGCCTTGAAATTAGCATCGCTAATGGACTGCCCAAGCAAATCCTGCCCCAAGGCATGCTGTGCGTTGAAGGTCAGCGCCATTGAAGCCGCGTTGCGCCCGAGGTCGTTCTGTGTCCGATCCAGCGACTCGCTGCGGAATTTGAGTAAACCGCCGATGCTCCCCCCCGAAATCAGGGATTCAGGCAATTCCTGATTGCCGCCGGCAGTGCTCAGACCTACAGCAAACTTTGAAGGATCTGCAGCCGATGGCGCAGCGGACATAGTCATCACCTGCGTACCGACAACCAACTGCTGGCCTGTGCCAAAGAAGACGTTAAAGCTGCCATCGGAATTAGTGATCGTCGTAATCTTGATCAGTTTGTTTAATTCGCTCACCAGTTGGTCACGCTGATCAAGTAGATCATTTGCCGGCTGATTGATCGACGACTCGGCAATGACAATGCTCTGGTTCAACTCGGCGATCTGCCGGGAATAAGAATTGACTGTTGCAACTTCCGTCGACAATTGAGTATTCACGTCCTCGTACATTTGACCGATACGAGCCTCCAGCCCCTGAAATCGGGCGACCAAAGTCTGCGCCGAGGAAATCATGGCCTGACGGGCGGGCAACTGCGCGGGGTTGGCCGCGACCTGTTGCACGCCCTTGAAAAAACTCTGCAAGGCAGGTGAAAGGCCGGAATTCGAATCGGCCAGCATGTTGTCGATCTGGGCAATCTGTTTGTAATACGTATCGAGCTCACTACTGGTGGTTTGCGCACGATTAACCTGATTACCCAGAAAACTGTCGTACATACGTTCGACCGTCGACACATGCGAGCCCTGGCCGACAAACCCGGCTCCAGTCAGCATCGCAATATTGCTTGACTGAATGGTCCGCTGACGGTTGAATCCCGGCGTGTTCTGATTGGTAATGTTGTGCTGTGCCGTCTGCAAGGCAAACTGCGCGACCTGCATACCCGTAATTGCCGAACTTAATAGTCCTGTACTCATGATGCCAGCTCCTATTCTTTACCGTTAACGGCAGTCCTGCGGGAATATTGAGACTCGCCTGCTAACCCGCTAACGCCTGCCGCAATTTGTTGCCACTGATAATGCGTCCCAGTTTGTCGGCGTACATCGGATCGGTCGCATAACCTGCCTGCTGAAGTGACCGAGCAAACTGCGTGCCATCCTGCTGGCCGAGAACCGCTGAAAAGCGGGAATTGTTCTTGATCAGATTGGCGTAGTCGCGGAAGGACTCGGTATACGAGCCATAAACGCGGAATTTTTCGCGCGTGGTCTGCGCCATGCCGTTAATGTATTCGGTGGTTGGCACCTCGATCGAGACCCCCTGCCAGTTGCGCCCGGCCTTGACGCCAAACAGGTTGTAGGTCGGCGAACCATCGGGCGAGCGTATCTCGCTCTTCCCCCAGCCGCTCTCCAGCGCGGAGTGCGCGACCAGGAATTGCGGCGGCACGCCGATGGCGCGGGCCGCTGCGACGGCATGCGACCAGACGCGATTGACGAAGTCGCTGGCAGTGCTGGAAACCGCCGCCGAGGCAGGCGTATCGTTGCCGACTGCGCTGGCGCTGCGCACCCGTTCGGCGCCGCCTCCTGAAACGACGGCAGAATTTGCTGCCGGCGGCGCAAGAAGTCCCATACGCAGCGCTTCAAGCGCTGCCGCCGGGTCCGTTGCAATGCCCGAGCCCAGGTTACGCCCCAGTTGATACTCGATCAGTTTGGCAAACCCCAGCTTGCTGTTGGCCGAGAGATTCTGCGCCAGTTGCTGATCCATGATCGAAGTGAAGAAGCGGGTCTGATCGCTGTGCATCAGGCCATCCTGCGGTGTTGCGTCACGCATGCTCTTGAGCATCATCTGGAGCAGCATGGCTTCGAACTGCTGGGCCGCCTGCTTCAGGCCGCCCTGGGGATCCTGCCTGAGTTTGGCACGAAGATCCGCCGTCGTCTTCATATCGAGCACAAAATGGTTGGCGTTGAGGTCTTCGGCTTTCATACGTTATGTATTAGCAAGTATCGCGCCACAACAGCCATCCAGCGCAAAGGGGGGAAGACCGCAAAGGAAACGCAGAGAGAGGCGCAGAAAAGTCCTTGCGGTGAACTTTTCGACGGACTTTCGACGGACTATTAGCCCACCGCATCAAAACGCGTCAAATCACTTCGAGTTCTGCGCGCAGAGCTCCCGCCGCCTTCATCGCCTGCAGAATCGAGATCAAGTCCTGCGGATTTGCCCCGAGAGCATTGATTGCCTTGACCACGTCAGAAAGATTGGCGCCAGCCTTGAGCTGCACCAGTGCGCTCCCGCTCTGCTTGATCTCGATATCCGACTGGGTCGTCGTCACCGTCTGCCCACCAGAAAGGGCATTGGGCTGACTAACTTGCTGCTCGGTATTGACCACCACCGTCAGTGCGCCATGAGCGATGGCGCAGTTCTCGATGGTGACCGTCTGGTTCATCACGACCGAACCATTGCGCGGATTGACGATCACCTTGGCCGCCGACTTCACCGGACGGACTTCGAGATTCTCGACCCGGCCCATAAACGCCACGCGCGAATTGGCTTCCTCGGGCGCGTTGACGCGAATCAGCCGGCCGTCGACCGCCTGTGCCGTGCCGGCACCCATTTCGCGGTTGATTACTTCAACCACGCGCTGCGTCGTGCCAAAGTCGCTAATACCCATCTCGTAATGAACGAAGGGACCTTGTCCCAAGGAGGTCGGCACCTCGCGTTCGACCGTCGCGCCCCCGACGATGCGACCAGCCAGCAAGTGATTGATCACCGCCCTGCTGCCAGCCGCTGCCGCGCCAGCGCCGCCGACCATCAGATTTCCTTGCGCCTGCGCATAGATTTGTCCGTCAGCTCCCTTGAGCGGGGTCATTACCAGGGTACCGCCGCGCAGACTCTTGGCATTGCCCATCGACGATACCGTGACATCGATCTGTTGACCGATTCTCGCGAACGGCGGCAGATTGGTAGTAATCATCACCGCAGCAACGTTCTTGAGCTGTAGCGACTGGGCTGTTGGCAATGTGGTACCCAGTTGCGCCAGCATGTTGATGATGCTCTGTGTGGTAAAAGGCGTCTGCGTCGTCTGGTCCCCCGTGCCGTCGAGGCCGACCACCAGCCCGTAACCGACCAGTTGGTTGTTACGCACGCCCTGCACCGAAGCCAGGTCCTTGATCCGGTCGGCCCAGGCGGCGCCACTGGCCAGCGGCAAGAGACAACAGGCAAGAATTGCCACTAGGCGCCGGAATTTGCCGGTTTGCATGCGCGTTGGCGTGAAACTCACGACAGACTCCTCAGAAAGGCAGGAAGGTAAGGAAAAAGCGTGCCAGCCAACCCATGACCTGCGCCTCGCTGATGACGCCGGCCTCCTTGTACTCGATGCGTGCGTCAGCCACATTGCCCGAGCTGATGGTATTCGCTGCATTGATGAAATAGGGGTTGACGATTCCCGAGAGGCGGATATATTCGGTGCCGGCGCCGATGGATACCTGTTTCTCACCTGAAACCAGCAGGTTGCCGTTGGGCAGCACTTCAATCACAGTCACCGTGATGGTTCCGGTAAAGACGTTGTTGGCCGCCGCTTCGCCCTTGCCATCGAGGCTGTTTGAATCCGTTGCCGAAAGGCCTATGCCCTGGAAGGACTTGCCCGGCAAGCCGACGACGGTCGGCACTGTCGCGCTGATGCTGGTGGCGCGACTGGCCTTGGTATTCGACCTGGTCGATGCGTTGGTCGTCTCGGCGATGGCAATGTGCATCGTATCGCCGACGTAGCGCGCACGTCGATCTTCAAACAGGGTTCGCGAAACACCAGCCTGATAGATGCTGCCCGTGGCCGCCAGGTTTTCCGTGCGCGGCGCCGGCCGCGCAGTCATCGGCTGATGCACATTGGTCGGCGGCACGGTGGTGCAGGCGCTGAGCAAAATGCCGGCAAAAACCACAAACAAAGCGTTTTTCATCCCCGCTCCCTTACAGTTGCGTCAGGCGCGCGAGCATCTGGTCGGAGGTCGATACCACCTTGGAATTGAGCTCGTAGGCACGCTGGGTCTGGATCATGCTCACCAGTTCTTCAGCCACGTTGACGTTCGAGGCCTCGACATAATTCTGCACCAGCACGCCCGAACCATTGGTCCCCGGAGTCGTCGGCGTCGGCGTTCCACTCGACGCCGTTTCCAGATAGAGGTTCTCCCCTATCCGCTGCAGACCACCCTCGTTGATGAAAGTCGCCACTTGGAGCGTGCCAACCTGCGTCGTTGCGGGCGACCCGGACTGCGTGACCGAGACGACACCGTCGGTGCCGATAGTGATGCTCAGGGCATTGGCCGGTATGGTAATGCTCGGTTGCACCGGAAAACCGCTGGAGGTCACGACCTGTCCCTGATTGTCCTTCTGGAAGGAACCATCGCGCGTATACGCCGTCGTGCCATCGGGCAGCAAGACCTGGATGAAGCCGGCACCATTGATCGCCACATCCAGGGAATTACCGGTTTGTTGCAATGCGCCCTGGGTGAAAATGCTGGCCGTCGAAATCGGTCGCACGCCGGTGCCCAATTGTAGCCCGGAGGGAATCTGCGTCGACTGCGAAGACTGAGCACCCGGTTGTCGCAGGGTCTGATAGAGCAAATCCTCGAACACCGGTCGTGCACGCTTGAAGCCGTTGGTACTGACGTTGGCCAGATTGTTGGCGATCACGTCCAGGCTGGTCTGCTGGGCATCCAGGCCGGTACGGGCAATCCAGAGGGAACGGATCATGTGGTTTTTTCCTAGGCGTTCATCGAAAGAATCTGGCTAGCCTTGCTGGCGTTGGCGTCGGCGGTCTGCAACAGCTTGATCTGCATTTCAAACTGGCGTGCCAGGCTGATCATGCTGACCATTGAATCCACCGGATTGACGTTGCTGCCTTCGAGCGTTTCGGACGCAATCCTGACCGTTTCATCAAGCGTCGCCGGGTCGCCGCCACGCGCGCGAAAAAGACCGTCGTCACCGCGTGTCAGTTCGTTTTCCGGCGGATTGACCAGTTTGATTCGCCCGACCACGCTGACGTTGTTCGGCGTGCCAAAGAGTGGAATGGTGGACACCGTGCCGTCGGTCGCGATGGTGATTCTGTTGTCCGGCGGGATAGCGATCGGGCCACCGTCGCCCACTACGTTCAAGCCACTGGCGGTCTGCAGTTGCCCGTTAAGGTTGACCTGCAGGTTCCCGGCACGGGTATAGGCCTCGCGCCCGTCGGGCGTTTCGACCGCAATCCAGCCGGCCCCCTGAACGGCGACATCGAGCGCGCGCCCGGTCGCCATCATCGGCCCCTGATCGAAAACATTGGCTACTGAGGCATCGACGACGAAAGCCCGTGTCGGCGCGCCTTCTCCCTGGATGGGCACGGCGCGAAAGCGGTGTTCCATAGCGCGGTAACCGATGGTAGAGGCATTGGCCAGATTGTGCGCAACACCCGCCTGCTGCAGGAAAGCGTGCTTGGCGCCAGTCATTGCGGTGTAGATCAGGCGATCCATGTTTGCTCTTTCCTTAGCTAAATCAGTTAGTCGTTTAGCGTAAGTTGACCAGGGTTTGCAGGATCTGATCCTGGGTCTTGATCGATTGCGCGTTGGCCTGGTAGTTGCGCTGCTGGGTGATCATATTAACCAACTCGGCTGTGAGATCGACGTTGGACTCTTCAACGGCTGTGGACTGCAGGACGCCTAGGGTGCCGCTATTTGGCGCACCCACCAACGCAGGGCCGGAGGCCGAGGTTTCCGCCCACTGATTCCCACCTAGGGAAGCTAATCCGTTCGGGTTGGTGAAGTTGGCAAGTACCACCTGTCCGAGATCTTTCGCCTGCCCGTTGCTATAGTTTCCACGAACGATACCCTCCGCGCCAACACTGACACCGGTCAAACGTCCTGAGGTATAGCCATCCTGCTGCATACTGTTGGTTCCAGAGGTGACACCAAACTGTGTGCTGCTATCAAAATTTAGCTTAAATTCCAAAGGGGTATTTGCAATGTTCTCCATAGGAGCACCTGTAATTGGTGAATTCTGCTGCTTCATCACTTGTTCAAGATTAATTTGAATTGGTGAGCCACCAGGCGCATTAAGAAGTTTCCCTGAATTGTTAAAGGAGATGGCCGTGGGATTACCCGCCACATTGGAGGGGTTCGTACCGTCGACGGACGTAAAAATCAGCCATTTGCTTCCTGCTGGTGCAAGGGCGGCAGCTGCGGTAGCGGTGGCGGCGGCCGAGGTGGCGGCGGCAGCAGTTGCGGTAGCGGTTGCGGCAGCCGTGGTTTTGGCAAGTGCGGCGGCAATGGCGGCATCTGAGATGCTGATCTCGGTTGGAGTGTTGCGTAGCAATCCGGCGGCAGCGGTGTTGGCAGTTGCGGCGGCCGCAGTGGCAGTAGCGGCGGCCGCAGTGGCAGCGGCGGCGTCCGTAGTGGCAGCGGTGAGGGTGGTGGTGGTTTCCTTCCTTGCATACATCGTAAGCGTGTGCGCATTTCCCAAGCTATCAAAAATAGAAGTCGACGTGGAAAAATTGTAACTCTGCACGGGAATCGTCCCACCAATATTGTTAGGTGCCGGAGTAAAAATAAACGCATCCTTTTTGACTGCCTCCCGCGAGTCTAGATTAAGGCTTGCATTGACACCCTTTAAGTTACCCTGCCCAGTGGATAACGGGGCAATATTAGCCGAACTCAATTGCAAAGGAGCCGGTGCAGCCTGAACAATTTCCCCATTTATCGTTCCGTAACCAGTCAGTTGACGCGCCTTGTCATCAACCACATATCCGTCCTTGTCCAAATGAAACTGACCCGCGCGACTGTAGGTTATCGAGCCGTTGTTGCTCATGCGGTAGAAGCCGCCGCCGCTGATGGAAATATCGAGTGGGTTATTCGTTGTCGTGATATTGCCTTGGGTAAACTGCTGTTGAATCGCGGCTACCGAGGTGCCGATGCCAACTGAGGAACTCCCGCCGCCGCCCAGCGAGGCGGCAAATACGTCGGCAAAGTGTGCCTGACCAGATTTGAAGCCTACCGTCGCCGAGTTGGCGACGTTGTTGCTCGTCACATCAAGTGCCTTGGAAGCGGCGTATAGACCGCTCAAACCTTGTTGGAATGCCATTTTTCTTCTCCCTTTTTCAGAGGATTTGCTGCACGTTCTTGAAATCGACGGTTCCTAGCGTACCCAGATCGAGCAGGAATCCGTTGCCAGACCGGACAAGAGCAGAAACTGTGCCAATTTGCAGCGCATCAGCCTCCACTTTGTTGCCGCCCTGCAAGGCCGTGACGGAAAACTTGTACGTTCCATCGGCGGCAGTCGTACCCGCATCAGTCATGCCGTCCCAGGCAAAATTGAAGTTACCGGCTTCTCGCGCACCAAGATTCTGGCTCTGCATCACTTTCCCGCTGGAATCAAGGATATTCAAGGTCACTTGATCCACCGCGCGGTCCAGAGTGACACCGCCAAAAGACTCGCCTTTAAGCAGCGAGATTTGCGAACCGGGGACCAGCACGCTCTTGCCGATCATTGCTGCTGCCTGCATGGACTGGCTGTTGCCAACGCTATCGACCAGCGAATTGAGCGTTGTATTGAGTTTCTCGATACCTGAAACCGTGCTCATCTGCGCCAGTTGGCTGGTCATCTGAGCGTTGTCCATCGGATTCAGAGGATCCTGATTCTTCAGTTGCGTTGTCAGCAGCTTGAGAAAACGATTCTGCGAATCCTCAGTCGCCGAAGTGGTCTTGGTGGTGCTGCTCTTAGCGGCTGCATTGATCGCTGCATAAGGGTCGCTGGCTACATTGGTTGTTTGTACGGTTGCCATGAGTTTCTCCAGTTAAATTCAGTATTACTGGCCAAGCGTCAGCGTCTTCAACAGAAGCTGCTTGGCGGTATTCATCACTTCGGCGTTGGTCTGATAGGAGCGCGACGCCGAGATCATGTTGACCATTTCATCGACCACACTCACATTGGGCATCATCACGTAACCCTTTTCGTCGGCGGCCGGACTGCGTGGGTCATAGACCAGACGTCCCGGGCTGGCGTCCTCGACCACCTGTTTGACGCGCACCCCCTGCCCGGCCTGACCATTCAATGGGGTGGCCTCAAAAACAACCTGCTTGGCACGATAAGGTTTGCCATCAGGGCCGGCTATGCTATCGGCGTTGGCCAGGTTACTGGCCACCGCGTTGAGTCGCATGGACTGTGCCGTCAGGGCGCTGCCGGCAATATGGAACACATTGAATACACTCATGATTATTGCCCCTGGATGGCTGACGTCAGCGTTCTGATCTGACCTGAAATGAATCTCAGACCGGCCTCGTACTGAACCGCGTTCTCGGAAAACTGAGCGCGCTCTACATCCATCTCCACGGTATTGCCGTCCGCGCTGGCCTGTACCGGAACACGGTACATCAGAGACGCCGGGCTGGCGTCTGCGCTACCCGACAAATGCCGTGAATCAGTTGTTGTCAGCGGCAGGTTGCCGCCCCCCAGGCCGGCCACCGCCGCTTTCAAAACCGTCGAAAAATCGAAGTCACGTGCCTTGTAGTTGGGCGTATCGGAATTGGCGATATTCCCAGCCAGAATCTGTTGACGAAAGGCGCGCAAGCCGAGAGCCTGTTGCTGCAAAGAAAGCGTATTATCGATTTTGCTGACCACGACGACTCCCGGTTTAATGTTGACACCCGTTTATTTAGCAATTTTCGCGCCATGAATCTTAAGGCGGCAAAGAGGTCACTGGCAGGCCGACAAAGAACATCATTAGCCGGATAATCGGCAATTATTGCCGGGTCACCGAATATCAGGATGACTGTCAAAAACGGATTGCTTCGCTATCGTGCCTTGATCAGGCAAAATAGCGTCATGAACTACTTTACCTTCAGCCGACTGAAGGGCAAACTTCGTGCTTTTTTCTGGCTGTTGCTACTGGCCCCACTGCTGGCGCATGCGCAGACCCCGCTTTACAGCACGCTGGATGACTATCTGCGCATTCAGACGCAGGGTTTGCCCGGCAAAGTCACTTACAACATCGGCCAGCTTGATGCACGCACCCAGTTGTCGGAATGCGCAGCTTTCGAACCGTTTCTCCCGGCAGGAAGCAAGCTGTGGGGAAATTCAACCGTTGGCGTTCGCTGTCTCGGCCCTTCGAACTGGACGATCTATGTTCCGGTTAAGGTCCACGTCAGTGGTAACTACCTTATCTCCGCACGTACGATGCCTGCCGGTTATGTAATCAGCGCTGCCGATATCGTGGTCCGCAGCGGTGATCTAAGCACGCTGCCGGCAAACATCATTACCGATCAGGCCCAGGCCATCGGTAAAACCGTGAAAAACGGGTTTGCCGCCGGCCAGCCCCTGCGCAGCGACCTGCTGATTGCCGCTTGGGCTGTGCAGCAGGGACAGAGTGTAAAAACGGTGTCGAATGGCCCTGGATTCAGCGTCAGCAGTGAGGGCAAGGCACTCAACAATGCGCTCGCCGGCCAGCTTGTTCAGGTACGCACGGCTTCCGGACAGACCGTCAGCGGCATCGCCCGGGCTGGCGGCATCGTGGAAGTTTCCAATTAAGACGCAGCGGATTAATCCAGCGCGGAAAATAGTGCTAAAGTTCGTTCGTTTCAAGCCGATATAACGCGTATGCAGAAAACCATTTGAGGCATTGCCATGAAGATCGAAAATTCGACCCAACCCACTGGCGCCGGAGCACCGCTTGTCAAAGAGGCCCCTGGACATTCCAGCAGCAAAGCAATAACGGCAACCAGCGACGGCTTTCAGTTGAGTGCGCTTGCTGCACAGTTAAGCGTCTCGGATGATAATCAGTCCTTTGATGCCGTACGCGTCTCACAAATCAAGCAGGCCATCTCGGAGGGTCGATTCACGATCAACACCGGTGCCATTGCCGAGCGCCTGATAACCTCCGCCAGGGAGCTTGTCGATTCCCGGCGGCAGCCCTGATTTTGACAAAAGCACAGACGCCAGGAACAGCAGCCTTTCTGCAGACCCTGGTGGCCGAGGCTGAAGCAATTCAACAGTTTGCGAAACTGCTCAAGCTTGAGCAGACTTCGCTGAGCAGTGGAAACACGGATGAACTGCCTGCGTTTGCCGAGCACAAGATAAAGCTTGCCGTCCATCTGAACAACCTCTCGGCACAACGCAACGCCTCACTTGCGGCGCAGGGGTTAGACGCCGATCGCGCTGGTGTTGAGGCCTGGTGTGCAAAACATCCCTACGAAAAAGACGTTGCTGACACTTGGTCGAGGATTCTTGCTCTGGCCGGCGAAGCACGCGAGTTGAATTGTCTCAACGGCGAGCTGATCCAGATCCGCATGCAATATAACGCCAAGGCGCTGGAAGCCCTGCAGGGCGGGGAAAACTCGCTTGCGCTTTACGGCCCTGATGGGCAATCGACAACGACAGGCAACCCACGTATCAACGACGCGGTGTAGTTACTGTGGCGTCGATGGCCGTGATTCCGGTGCCGGAATGGGCTTCTTGTCGGCAGTGGTAGTCGTCTGCAGCTCGACCTCTTTCCCTTTTTCCGGAACCGCCGAGTCGATGAGTATCGTCACCCGGCGGTTGCGCGCACGTCCATCCGCCAGCAGGTTCGGTTCGACGGGGCGCGTATCGGCGAAGCCAATGGCCGTCAATCTTTCAGCCGCGACACCGGAATCGGCAAACAAACGTAGGACCGTCGTTGCCCGAACCGCCGAGAGCTCCCAGTTGGAGGGAAACTGCGCGGTCTTGATCGGCACATTATCCGTGTGCCCCTCAATGGTAATCGGGAAATCGGTCGGCGCCAGGACATCGGCAATCGCTCCCATGGCCTTTACCAGAGCGGGTTGCAACAGCGCCTGTCCGGGTGAAAACAGGATGCTGTCGTTGATCTCGATCGTCACCCCCCGGCTTGTTTCGATCACCCGCACTTTGCCTTGCTCAATGAGAGGCGCCATGACTTCGAGAATATCCTTGGCGACATGGCTCATCTTTTCACGTTGCTTCTGTTTCACGGCTTCCTGCGCCTTGGCGGCCGCAGTCGGCTTCTGAAGCACCTGGATTGGCAAAGTCACGGCTGGCGGCAATGGCGACGAGCTATTGATTGGCACGTTACGAAAGGCGCTGGACATCGAATCGCTCAGAATTCGGTACTTTCCTTCATTGACCGTAGAGAGCGCGTACATCACGACAAAGAAGGCGAACAGGAGGGTGATAAAATCCGCGTACGAAACCAGCCAGCGTTCGTGGTTGTCATGCTCCTCCAGGCGTTTCCGGCGAGCCATACTCTAAAAGATGTAACCCTGGAGGCGACTTTCGATGATGCGCGGGTTGTCGCCGTTGGCGATACCCACCAGCCCATCGACAATCATTTCGCGCTGCACGATCAATCGATTGATATGCGCCTTGAGTTTGTTGGCCATCGGCAGAAAAACCAGATTGGCCAGCCCAACGCCGTAGATCGTTGCGACAAAGGCAACGGCAATCCCGGCACCGAGTTTGGAGGGGTCGGAAAGATTCTCCATCACGTGTATCAGGCCCATCACGGCGCCCAGAATACCGATCGTCGGTGAGTAACCACCCGCCGCCTCCCAGATTCTCGCCGAGAGCTTCATTTCTTCTTCATAGGTACTGATCTCAACCTCAAGCACTTCACGCAAACGCTCCGGCTCGGCTCCGTCAACCAGCAATTGCAACCCCTTGCGGGCGAAATCATCCTTTAACTGATTGATCACGCTTTCCAGAGCCAGCAATCCCTCACGCCGGGAAACCTGGCTCCAGCTCGATACCTGCTTGATCAATTGCACATAATCCACAACCGGCGGATACCATACCCAGCGAACCATGCGTACACCGCGCACGAAGGTAGCATACGGGCTTTGCAGCATGACGGCGCCCATGGTGCCGCCAAGCACGATGAGTAGCGCGGTTGGCTGCGATAGCGAAGCGACATGCCCCCCTTCCAGAAGCTGACCGCCAATGATCGCCACAATTCCGAGCAGCACACCGAGAACGCTAATTTTGTCCATTCTGCCTGGCTTTC
>JAYSZS010000186.1:0-4455 GCA_043737935.1 Propionivibrio sp.
GACATCGAATTCTATGTCAAACCAGAATTGACTATTTCTTGGGCAACAATCAAGGTAGAATTCATCCCTTCCCTTGCCACACCTGTGCACTCCACCGCCATGGAATTCGTCGGCTTTACACTCAAAAACAACCTGTTTGTCGCACCGATGGCGGGGGTGACCGACCGGCCTTTTCGCCAGTTGTGCAAGAAGATGGGCGCCGGACTGGCCGTCTCCGAAATGGTGACCTCCAACTCCCTGCTTTACGGCAGCGCCAAGACCCAGCGGCGGGCGAATCACGATGGCGAAGTCGAACCGGTCTCGGTGCAGATTGCCGGCTCGATCCCGGCGATGATGGCCGACGCCGCACGCCACAACGTCGAGCGCGGCGCGCAGATCATCGACATCAACATGGGGTGTCCGGCCAAGAAAATCTGCAACGTGATGGCCGGTTCCGCGCTGCTCAGGGACGAGCCGCTGGTCGGCAGGATTCTCGAAGCCGTGGTCAATGCCGTGCCGCAAACGCCGGTCACCCTGAAAATTCGCACCGGCTGGGACAAGGACACGCGCAACGCGCTCACCATCCTGAAAATCGCCGAGCAATCCGGCATCCGCGCCCTGGCCATGCATGGCCGCACGCGCGCCTGCGCTTATACCGGGCAAGCCGAGTACGAGACCATCGCGGCGGTCAAGGCCGAGGCACGCATCCCGATCATCGCCAATGGCGACATCACCTCGCCGGAAAAAGCCAGGCACGTGTTTGAGCTTACGGGTGCCGATGCGCTGATGATCGGTCGTGCCGCGCAGGGTCGCCCCTGGCTCTTTCGCGAGATCGAGCATTTCCTGAAAACCGGCACGCACCTGCTGCCGCCGCGCGTCAACGAAATCCACGACATCCTGCTCGCTCACCTTGAAGACCTTTACGCGTTCTACGGCATTGAAACCGGCGTGCGCCTCGCTCGCAAGCACATCTCCTGGTACACCCGAGGTCTGGCGGGTTCGGCTGCCTTCCGCCACGGGATGAACCAGTTACCGGACTGCAAACGGCAACAACAGGCGGTCAATGACTTTTTCTTCAGTCTCGCCGAACAGAATGAACATCTGGACTACAGCGAAACGCAAAATAACGAGGACAGTGAGTGGCTCGCCGCATGAAACAAAACAACGATATTACGGCCTGTATCTCCGGCGCACTGGAAACCTACTTCAAGGATCTGGATGGCGAAATGCCTGCGCCGATCTATGACATGGTACTGAAGAGTGTCGAGTGCCCGATGTTTGAAGTCGTTCTCAAGCAAGCGGGGGGCAACCAGACACTGGCCGCTGCAATGCTGGGCATCAACCGCAATACACTGCGCAAGAAACTCGTCGACTACAAGCTGGTTTGAACAATCCGTGAAACCGAGAAATGACTTAATCATGACAATCCGTCAAGCCCTGATCAGCCTCTCCGACAAACGCGGTGCGCTCGAGTTCGCCCGCGGCCTCGCTGCCCAGGGCATTACGCTGTTATCCACCGGCGGCACCGCCAAATTATTGCGCGAAGCCGGCCTCGCCGTTACCGAAATCGGCGATTACACCGGTTTTCCGGAAATGCTCGACGGTCGCGTCAAGACGCTGCATCCGAAAGTTCATGGCGGCATTCTGGCCCGCCGCGACCTGACCGAGCATCTGGCGACCATTGCGCACCACGGCATCCCGGCTATCGATCTGGTCTGCGTCAATCTCTACCCCTTCCGCGAAACCATCGCCAACCCCGACGTCACGCTTGAAGAAGCGATTGAGAACATCGACATCGGCGGCCCGGCCATGGTGCGCTCAGCGGCCAAGAACTACACCGGCGTTGCCGTTGTTACCGACCCGCAAGACTACCCGGCACTGCTCGCCGAAATGCTGACCCACGCGGGCACGCTGACGCTGGCCACGCGTTTCAACCTGGCCAGGAAGGCATTTACGCACACAGCGCGTTACGACGCAGCGATTGCCAACTGGCTGACTTCGCTTGACGATAACAACAAGCCACAGCAGTTTCCAGCCCGATTGCACCTGGCCTTCGACTGTGTCGAAACGCTGCGCTATGGCGAAAACCCGCACCAGCAGGCCGCCTTCTACCGCGACCCGATTCCGGCGGCGGGATCGATTGCCGACTACAGGCAAATACAGGGCAAGGAACTCTCGTACAACAACATTGCCGACGCCGATGCCGCCTGGGAATGCGTCAAAACCTTCAGGGCACCGACCTGCGTCATCGTCAAACACGCCAATCCCTGCGGCGTGGCCATCGACAGCAGTCTGCTGGCGGCCTATGAAAAAGCCTTCATGACGGATTCAACATCGGCGTTTGGCGGCATCATCGCCTTCAACGGCACCGTCGACATCGATATCGTTGCGGCCATGAACGAGCGCAAGCACTTCGTCGAAGTATTGATCGCACCGGCCTACACCGCAGCCGCGAAAGCAATGCTCGCCAGCAAACAGAACCTGCGCGTACTCGAACTTCCGCTCTCCAATGACTACAACGACTTTGAAGTCAAGCGCGTTGGTGGTGGCCTGCTGGTGCAGACTCCGGACCAGTTCAACGTCCAGGCCTCCGACCTCAAGGTGGTGACCCAAGTCGCGCCGAGCGCCGCACAAGTCGAGGACCTGCTCTTTTCTTATCGCGTCGCCAAGTTCGTCAAATCCAATGCCATTGTCTTCTGCGGCAGCGGCATGACGCTTGGCGTCGGTGCCGGGCAGATGAGCCGCGTCGATTCAACGCGCATCGCCGTGATCAAGGCACAAAATGCCGGCCTCTCGCTGGCCGGTTCCTGCGTCGCCTCGGACGCTTTCTTCCCCTTCCGCGACGGTCTCGACGTGATCGCCGAAGCGGGCGCCAGTTCGGTCATTCAGCCCGGCGGTTCGATGCGCGATGATGAAGTCATTGAAGCCGCCAACGAACACGGCATTGCTATGGTGTTCACTGGCGCCCGCCATTTCAGGCATTAACCGATTACATGATGAGGAGTCAGGAGTCAGGAGTGAGGCGCAAAGAGTAAAATCACTCCTTCACACCTAACTCCTGACACCTAACTCCTCACTTTCCCCTCTTCCCCCTCACGACCCCATGAAATTACTCGTCATTGGTTCCGGCGGACGCGAGCATGCACTGGCTTGGCACCTGGCCAAAACATCCGGTCTGCAGAAAATCTACGTTGCGCCCGGCAACGCCGGAACGGCGCGTGAAGCCGAGCTGGAAAACATTAACATCACCGACCCGCTGGCGCTCGCCGATTTCGCCGAGAAGGAAGGCATTCACCTGACGCTCGTTGGTCCGGAAGCGCCGCTAGCCGCCGGTGTCGTCAATATCTTCCGGGCCCGCGGGCTGAAGATTTTTGGCCCGACCAAGGAAGCGGCACAGCTCGAAAGCTCGAAGGATTTTGCCAAGCGCTTCATGGCGCGGCACAACATCCCGACGGCGGCGTTTGCCACCTTCTCCGATCGTGCGGCCGCGCACACTTACGTCGACCAGCAGGGCGCGCCGATCGTCGTCAAAGCCGATGGGCTGGCGGCCGGCAAGGGCGTCGTCGTCGCCATGACGCTGCCGGAAGCCCACCGCGCCATCGACGCCATGCTTCCCGCCAGCACGTCGGCAACAGCGGGTAACCAGACCGGCGCGCGTATCGTCATCGAGGAGTTTCTGGAAGGCGAGGAAGCCAGCTTCATCGTCATGGTCGACGGCAAGAACGTTCTGCCGCTCGCCTCAAGCCAGGATCACAAGCGGATCGGCGACGGCGACAGCGGCCCCAATACCGGCGGCATGGGCGCCTATTCACCGGCCCTGGTCGTCACTCCGGCAGTCCACGCCAGGGCGATGCGCGAAATCATCCTGCCAACCGTGCGCGGCATGTTTGCCGACGGCATACCCTATACCGGCTTCCTTTACGCCGGCCTGATGATCGGCAAGGGCGGCTCGGTGAAGACGGTTGAATTCAATTGCCGCATGGGCGACCCGGAAACGCAACCGATCATGATGCGCCTGAAGTCCGACCTGCTGACGCTGCTCGAACATGCGGTAGCCGGCAAGCTCGACCAGATCGATGCTGAATGGGACCGCCGGATGGCGCTGGGCATCGTCCTGGCCGCTGCCAACTACCCCGACACGCCACGCCAAGGCGATGTCATCAGCGGCCTGCCAGACGAGAGTGAGGAGATGCACGTATTCCATGCCGGAACAGCCGAGCGCAACGGCAAGATCGTTACCTCGGGTGGCCGCGTGCTGTGCGTCACCGCCCTGGGCGACAACGTCAGGCAGGCGCAGAAACACGCTTACAGTGCGTTGGCCGGCATTCACTTCGACGGTATGCAGTATCGTCGTGACATCGGGCATCGTGCGATCTCACGCTAGGGAATCACCGAACAAGTCATCGCAGCCAGGCGGCGGCAAAAAATTTGGACGACATTGTGAAGCAAAAGCAGTTTTTATCGAATAAACGAGCG
>JAYSZS010000187.1:0-9987 GCA_043737935.1 Propionivibrio sp.
CCGCTCACTGGCACATTCGCCGGATTTCATTTTCCTTGATGGCCAGCTCGACCTGGAGCAGAACGGCGTCGACGTCGGCGAGCCGTTCGTCGAGGACGACCTGGCCGGTCAAGGGCAGCTCGGGCGTGAGCAAGCCGTTTTCGTAGTGCGCCCAGATTTCCTTGCCATACTGGGTGTCCTTGAGCGACGGGGCGAAGGCACTGAAGTAGGTGCGCAGATTGATCACATCACGCTCGAACATTACGGCGGCGTTGCTGTTGCCCGCCGCATCGATGGCTTGCGGCAGGTCGATGATCACCGGCCCGCCCTCGCCGACCAGGATGTTGTATTCGGAAAGGTCGCCGTGGATGACCCCGGCGCACAGCATGCGCACCACCTGATTGACCAGCAGGGCGTGATACTCCAGCGCCAGTTCCTCGGAGAGTTCGACATCGTTGAGGCGCGGTGCCGCATGCCCCTCGGCGTCGAGCACCAGATCCATCAGCAACACCCCGGCGAAGCAGAGATGCGGCTGCGGCACTCGCACCCCGGCTGCGGACAATCGATACAGGGCATCGACCTCGGCACTCTGCCAGACCTCTTCCTGCATCTGGCGCCCATAGCGGCTGCCTTTCTCCATGGCGCGCACCTGTCGGCTGTTCTTTACCTTGCGGCCTTCCTGGTAGGAGGCATTCTTGCGGAAGCTGCGTTGATTGGCTTCCTTGTAAACCTTCGCGCAGCGAATGGCTTCGCCACAGCGCACGACATAGACGGTGGCTTCCTTGCCGCTCATCAGTTGGCCAATCACCTCATCAACGAGGCCTTCTTCAACCAGTGCGGCGAGTCTTTTTGGGGTTTTCATGTATTGGCAGGGTTCCATCAAGTCAGGAGAATAGTCGATAACAGGTCGGGTGGGCGTAGCGTCCCCCGGGAGTATTTACTTCGCAGCATAACCCGACGCCGGCTACATAAAACAAGTAAGGCACAAACGATCAAACCCGCAACAACGCCATCTTCAGTGGCGCTTGCCCGTTGAGGCTGGGAAAATCAACCTCGGGAGCAATCCACTCGACTTCGCGAATACCCCGCCCGGCCTTGCGCGCACTGCGTTCGAGCCGGTCCAGCCAGGCTTCGCGCGAGACTTCGGCGACGTTGTTGCAACAGATCAGCGTGCCGCCTTCGGCTGTGCACAAAAGCGCCGGCTTGAACAGTGCGGCGTAGTCGTTGACCAGATCGACAACGCCAAACGGGCTTTTGGCATAGCGCGGCGGATCGAGAAAAACGACGTCGAACGAGTGCGCTTCCAGCCTGGGGAAGGGCGGCATGCGTTTGCCGCGCACGCGCTCGGCCTGCCCCTGCCCGGAAAGCTGGCGCAGGGCAGCAAAGACGTCGCTTTTAACAAAGCGCAGGCGGATCGGCAACGCATTGAGCCGCGCATTCTCCTTGCCGATGGAAAGGCTGGTTTCGGAAAAATCCACATTCACCACATGCTGCGCGCCGGCTTTGGCGGCGGCAATGCCGACGCCGCAGGTGTAAGCGAAAAGATTGAGCAGCGATTTGCCGGCGATTTCCTGCATCACCCGCCGACGCCCGGCACGCAGATCGAGGAAAAGCCATGGGTCCTGCCCGGCGTGGCGCACCTGAAAGCGGTAATGGACGCCCATTTCCTGGAACTGGCGCGGCGCGTGCGCGGCGGCAATCTGCTCGGGCGGCAAGGTATTGGCAATTCGCGAGTTGGCCTGGCTGCGCTCGTTGTAAAACACCGGCAAGCCGGGAAATGCGCCGATGTAAAAAGCTTCGATCGACGCCAGTTGATCCGGCGCCAGTGGGTGATGAAAGCTCTGCACCAGCAGCACATCGCCGTAGCGGTCAACGCTCAAGCCGGCTTCGCCTTCGATGCTGCCATGAAACAGACGGTAGGCATTGGTCTGTTCAGCGTGCAGTCGATCAAGCAGAGTTTGGCGTGTGGCAAGGGCAGCCGCCAGGAGATCGGTCAAATTTGCGGGCACTTCGATTCCTCAGTGGCGAGCAGCATTTGACTGCGCCGGAGATGCCGCCAAAACGGCAGGGTGTCACATGATACAGGCTTGCGGCTGCAACAAGGGTTTGCTCGTCTGAATGCGCAGTATCCGACGCTGAGGGCGACCCGCGCCCCTGATGAATGATGAATGATGAATGCACCACAGCAAACCCTCCCGACCTCCCCTTTTCAGGGGAGGAGTAAACTCTCACGCTGAAAAATGGGGGCGGGAAAATTTAAATTGGCGCTAACCTGGCGGACCCTGGCTTAGGAACGCGACACCGACAGCACCGGCTGCGTTTCCGACTCCGACACCAGAACGGTCAGCAGATTGCTGGTCAGATGGACCCGATCGGCATCGGAGAGCGTCACCACTCCCTCGGTCTGCAACTTGTCCAACGCCATTTTCACCATGCCGACGGCACCTTCGACAATGAGCTGACGCGCCGCGATAACCGCCGCCGCCTGTTGCCGGCGCAGCATCGCCGAGGCGATTTCCGGCGCGTAGGCGAGGTGGGTGATTTTGGCTTCGATGATCTCCAGCCCGGCCAGCTCGACGTGCGACTGGATCGTTTCAGAGAGCATCTGCGCCACGGCCACCAGATCGCCGCGCAATGAATTGCGTCCGTGCTGGTCGCCATCGTAGAAGCGCGTGCTGGTCACCGCGCGAATCGCCGACTCGCCCTGAATGGCCAGGAAGCTGGCGTAGTTATCCACTTCGAAGCTGGCCTTGGCGGTGTCGTTCACGCGCCAGGCGATGACGGCGGCAACCTCGATCGGGTTGCCGGCCATGTCGTTGATCTTGAGCGTCGGGGTGTTGAGATTGACCACGCGCAGCGAGATATTCTGCCGCTTGCTGAAAGGGTTGTACCAGAAGTAGCCGCCCTCGCGGATGGTTCCGGAATAGCGACCGAAGAAAATCAGCACGCCGGCAATATTTGGCTGCAGGATGACAAATCCCTTGGCCAGAAAGCCGAGCAGCAGGATACCGAGAACCGCCAGCACGGGCGGTTCGCTGTGGTGCAGCACGCTGCCGATAAAAAGCCAGATGACGCCGGCCAGGGCCAGCAGCCACAAAAACAGCGCCAGCCAGCCGGAGATGTAGTGCGCCTCCTTTTCCGAGATTTCCTGGTCACTCATTCTGTTGTTCCCTTCTGATTATCAAGTAAATGAAATTCGACCCCGATCGCCTGAATCAGTACCCACCGCAATCATGGATCAATTCAGTATTGGCAATCCCAGCGTCACACTTGTCAAGGCGTTACAAGATTTGTTGCACGATCCAAAGTGCATCAGCATACAACAGGAGCGCATGAGCAACTGCTTTGAGAAAAATTACATGGCCCGTTTATCGAATTTGCCGACCGGTCCGCTCATTACGGATTGCCGACGGCAAAACGTTTAAACCCTGAGCTGCGAGCCTCCGGAAAGGTTCATAATCGGATGAGACATGGACACCTATTCATCACCAAGCCTGATCCCCAGTCGCGCGCAGACGCTTGATGTGCTGCGCCACATGGGAACCTATCGGCCCATGCTGATGTTGAGGGGAAGCGACGATGGTTACGGCGCCCGCTGGTTGCTCGATGGCATGCAGGTGCAGCCGGGGATCGCCCGGTACCTTATGGAAGGTGACTTTCTTGTCGATAGCGGCGTCACCGAGTTTGGTGCCCGCAAGCTCACCTTGACCGAATCCGGCAAGCGCTTGCGTGACAACGGGGTGATCTGGTGGAAGAGTCTCGGCTACCTTGAACGCTTGAAAGTCACGATTTTGGGTTGATCGGGTCAGCGCCGTTTAACACCCCATTTCGTCACGCCGGCGCCGAGCTGCGGATCAGATGATCGAAGGCGCCGAGCGAGGCCTTGGCTCCTTCGCCCAAGGCGATGATGATCTGTTTGAAGGGTACCGTCGTGCAGTCACCGGCGGCAAAAACTCCGGGCAGCGAGGTTGGGCCACGTGCATCCACTTCGATCTCGCCGCGCGGCGAGCGAGCAATCGTTCAATCGAGCCAGTCGGTATTAGGCAGCAGACCGATCTGTACGAACATGCCCTCGAGCGGTAAGCTATGAAGTTCGTTGTTGACCCGGTCCTTGTAGATGAGGCCATTCACCTTTTCGCCATTGCCCGTCGCTTCGGTTGTCAGCGCGTTGGTGATGACCGTCACGTTGGACAGGCTGAAGAGTTTTTTCTGCAACACCGCGTCGGCGCACAGCACGCTGTCGAATTCGATCAGTGTTACGTGCGCGACGACGCCGGCGAGGTCGATAGCCGCTTCAACGCCCGAGTTGGCCGCCGCCAATCACCGCCACGCGCTTGCCCTTGAACAGCGGGCCGTTGCAGTGCGGACAGTAGGCCACGCCGCGATCACGGTATTCTTTCTCGCCCGGCACGTTCATTTCACGCCAGCGTGCGCCGGTAGAAATGATCACCGACCTGCTTTTCAGTACCGCACCACTGGCCAGCCGGACTTCCTTAAGGCCATCTTTGCCCTGCACCAGCGCCTCGGCACGTTGCAGATTCATGATATCGACCTCGTATTCGCGAACGTGTTGCTCCAGCCCGGCAGCCAGATTCGGGCCGTCGGTTTCGCTGACCGAGATAAAGTTTTCGATGGCCCCGGCGGGGCCGCCGTCAACGATGAGGACGTCAAAGGAGTCTTTGGCCGCGATTTTCCCGGCTTCGCGCGCAATGGCGCCGGTATCGATTTTGGCGATGATCTCTTCGAGCGTCATGCGTCCCTGCCCGAACGGCTCGCCGTTCAGATTGATGGTCGGCACGGCCATGATTTTGCGCTGGTTCACTTCGTCCTGATACAACGCGCCGTCGATCATCGTGTGGCTGATACCGGGGTTGAGCACGGACATTAAATTGAGCGCCTGCACCACGTCGGGGCAGTTGTGGCAGGACAATGAAATGAAGGTTTCGAAATGGAAGGAGCCCGGAATGGCGCGAATCTGCTCGATCAGCTCGGCCTCGATCTTCGGCGGGTGGCCACCGGTCTGCAGCAGTGCCAGCACCAGCGAGGTGAATTCATGCCCCATCGGAATCCCGGCAAAGCCGATGCGCGCTGCTGTGTTAGGGCGAGTCACGGCAAACGAAGGCTTCCGCTTGTCGATGCCATCGTTGCGCATGCTGACCTTGTCGGAAAGCAGAGCGATGTCGTCGAGCAGAACTCGCATTTCCTGCGCTTGGCTGCTGTCGTCGAGTGAGGCGACAAGTTCGATCGGTTGTTGCAGGCGTTCAAGATAAGTCTTGAGCTGGGCTTTGATGCTGGCGTCGAGCATTTTTGTTCTCCCAAGTGCAATTGCTGGATTAACCACGAAGGGCATGCCCTTCATGGTTGACGGTCGGTCTTAAATCTTTCCAACCAGGTCGAGCGACGGAGCCAGCGTGGCATCGCCCGGCGTCCATTTGGCCGGACATACTTCGCCCGGATGCGTGGCAACGTATTGGGCGGCCTGGATCTTGCGCTTCAGTTCCTTGGCGTCGCGCCCGATGCCGAGGTCGTGAATTTCACAGACCTTGAGCACGCCTTCCGGATTGATGACGAAAGTGCCGCGCAAGGCCAGACCTTCCTCCTCGATCATCACGCCAAAGTTGCGGGTGATTTTACCGGTCGGGTCGCCGATCATCGGGTACTGAATCTTCTTGATCGTGTCCGACGCATCGTGCCAGGCCTTGTGCGTGAAGTGCGTGTCGGTCGATACCGAATACACTTCGACGCCCATTTTCTTGAAGTCGGCGTACTCGTCGGCGACATCGCCCAGTTCGGTCGGGCAGACAAACGTGAAGTCGGCCGGGTAGAAAAAGACGACCGACCACTTGCCGCGCAGGTCGGCATCCGACACCGGGACAAACTTGCCATTGTGGTATGCGGTAGCCTTGAAAGGCAGGATTTCGGTATTGATCAGCGATTGCATGGTGATTTCTCCTTGTGTTACGGGTTTATAAAGTGAAGCGACAGGTGAATGGTAGAAGCGTGAGTTTTATTTAACCAATTGATTGTTGCAATTTATTGAATAGCCGATGGCTATCATGGAATTCTGGAAGTCTCGAAGCTCGGGTTAGCGCAGCGTAACCCACCTGCCTTGAAACCAAGCGCTCATCCTCTCCCTCGGTTACAATACCGGCCTTTCAAATCAATGACATTCCCGAGGTTTCTGAGTGCTCGTCGTCTCCAACATCACGATGCAGTTCGGGGCCAAGCCCCTTTTTGAAAACGTTTCGGTCAAGTTCGGCGAGGGCTATCGCTACGGCTTGATCGGTGCCAATGGCTCCGGCAAGTCGACCTTCATGAAAATCCTCGACGGCGAACTCGAGCCGACGGCCGGCAACGTCTCGAAAGACACGCATGAGCGAATGGCCTACCTGCGCCAGGATCAGTTTGCCTTTGAAGATCAGCGCGTGATCGACGTGGTGATGATGGGGCATGAGGAAATGTGGGCCTGCATGCAGGAGAAGGATGCGATCTACGCCAATCCCGAAGCCAGCGAAGAGGATTACCTGCATGCCGCCGAGCTGGAAAGCCGGTTTGCCGAGTTCGGCGGCTATAGCGCCGAATCGCGCGCCGGCGAGTTGCTGCTCGGCGTCGGCATCCCCTCCGCACAGCACCTTGGCCCGATGAGTGAAGTGGCGCCGGGCTGGAAACTGCGCGTTCTGCTGATTCAGGCGCTATTCGCCAATCCCGACATCCTGCTGCTCGACGAGCCGACCAACAACCTCGACATCGCCACCATCCGCTGGCTGGAAAACGTGCTCAACGAGCGCAACAGCACGATGATCATCATCTCGCATGATCGCCACTTCCTGAATCAGGTATGCACGCACATGGCCGATCTGGATTACGGCAAGATCACCATCTATCCGGGCACCTACGACGATTTCATGGAGGCCTCGTCGCAGGCACGCGCGCGGCAGGCCAACGCCAACGCCAAGGCCAAAGAGCGCATCGTCGACCTGCAGGATTTCGTGCGCCGCTTCTCGGCCAATAAATCGAAGGCCAAGCAGGCGACTTCGCGGGTGAAACTGATCGACAAGCTGCGACCGGAAGACATCAAGCCTTCATCACGTCAGTATCCATGGATTCGATTTGATTACGACGAGAAAGAAAAGCTGCACCGGCAGGCGGTCGAGATTGAAAACCTGACCTTTGCTTATGCTGCCGGCGAACGAAAGATTTTTAACAACTTCGATTTCACGCTCAACGCCGGTGACCGCGTGGCGGTCATCGGTGAAAACGGCGTCGGCAAATCGACCTTCCTCAAGCTGCTGATGGGCGAGTTGCAGCCGCAGTACGGCAGCATCAAATGGACGGAGAAAGCACGTCGCGGCTACTACGCGCAGGATCACGCCGACGATTTCAAGAGCGACACCAACCTCACCGACTGGATTGCCGGTTACGCACGCGCCACCGCCAGCGAAGGCGACGAGGTTGAAACGCTGATTCGCGGCACACTCGGCCGTTTGCTGTTCTCCGGCGACGATGTGCGCAAGGCGGTGAAAGTCATCTCCGGCGGCGAACAGGGGCGCATGATCTTCGGCAAGCTGATGCTGATGAAATGCAACGTGCTGGTGCTGGACGAACCAACCAACCACCTCGATATGGAGTCGATCGAATCGCTCAACACGGCGCTGGAGAAGTTCAAGGGAACGCTGGTATTTGCCTCGCACGACCGCGAGTTTGTATCTTCGCTGGCAACGCGGGTTCTCGAAATCCGCATCGACGGAACGGTGGTCAACTACCTCGGCAACTACGAAGAGTACCTGGCCAGTCAGGGTATTGACTGAGAGTCTGTGAAAAAACCATTTCTACCTCATTCCCACGCTCGTCACCCCGGCGCAAGCCGGGGTCCAGTTCGTATATCTGAATGTTTTATGGATATTAGAGGAAGGTACTGGATTTCGGCTTTTGCCGGAATGACAGCTTGGGAGGTGTTTATCGATTGATTCGCAGCCTCTGAGTCGCCGCATACTTGATTAGCCGAATGGCTACCTTCATCCTCCGGCTGATCGGCGGGCGGTATCCGCTCCATATAGGCAGACCTCGCCGACTATCGCCCTTAACTCAATGCCAACCCTTCGACGAATGCTCGGACTCGAATTGCTCGCGGTCGCGGGCAAACAGGGCGTCGAGCTCATCGCGGCCAATCTTGACAGCAGAGACCCGACTCGCTTCATCTCTGAAGACCGGGATCAGCGATTCCATGGCGCTGATGTTATGACGTCGGAAAATATTCGCCATGTCTCGCGCCCTGAATCGTTCAAAACCCAGCACCTCAAGGGTATGTCGTCCGGCCTTGAGAGCGGCTTCAAAGGATTCCCGCTCGATGATCTCCACACCGCGTGCCCGCAGCTCGATAAAGTGCGTCACATTGCGCGCGCGGGCGATCATCTTCAGCTTCGGGAAATTTTCCTTCACGATATCGGCCAGCAGCAGGTTGTCCTCGATATCGTCAATCGCATTCACAATCAGCGTGGCCTCGGCGGCGCCGGCAGCGTGCAACAGGTCGATGCGCGCAGCATCGCCATAAAAAACCTTGTAGCCAAACTTGCGCAGCAGCTCGATCTGATCCGGGTCGTGATCGAGCACCACCGCATTGATGCCGTTGGCAAACAACAGGCGGCCGATAATCTGCCCGAAACGACCGAAACCGGCGATGATGACGCGCGCTTCCTTTTCATCGATTTCATCGGCTTTATTCCTTTCCCCACTGATGCATTCGATGTGCGCGATCCACCGATCGTGCAGCAACAGCAACAGCGGCGTGGTCGCCATCGAGAGCGCGATGGTCATATTGAGCAAGGCCGCCCACTCGTCCGATAACACGCCCACCGTGCGCGCAGCAGCAAACACCACAAAGCCGAATTCACCGCCTTGCGAAAGCAGAATGGCAAACAACCAGCACTGGCGGGAAGTTACGCCGATCAGTCGTGCAGTAAGCCACAGCGTGACCAGCTTGAGAGCAAGAAAACCCAACAACAGCATGACCAGCATCGCCGGCTGACTGACCAGCAGCCCGAAATCAATGGCCATCCCGACCGAGATGAAGAAAAGCCCCAGGAGCAAGCCTTTGAAGGGCTCGATGTCCGTTTCCAGCGCATGACGATATTCGGAGCTGGCCAGCAAAACGCCCGCGAGAAACGCGCCCAGGCCCATCGAAAGGCCAACGAGCGACATGATCTGCGCGATGCCGATCACCAACAACAGGGTAAACGCGGTAAACACTTCGCGCAGATGGGTTCGGGCCACCAGTCGCAACAGCGGTCGCGTCAAATAGAGGCCGATGATAATCACTGCGACGACCGCCGCAATGGCTTTTGCCGCCGCCATCCAGCCCGGCTCTTCGCTACCGGCGCCACCGCCTGCGACTACCACCGCCCCCAGTAGCGGAATGACGGCGAGCAGGGGAATGGCCGCTATATCCTGGAAAAGCAGCAGTGCAAAGCTTGATTGACCGGTAGGCGTCGGCAGAAAATTGCGCTCGTTCATCGTCGCTATGGCAATCGCGGTGGACGAGAGCGCCAGCGCCAGGCCAACAACCAGCGCGGCTTTCCAGCCGAGGCCTGCGGCTCCGGCAGCCAGCGCGAGCGCCAGGCCGGTCAGCCCCACTTGCAGTGCGCCGCCGCCGAAAACACTTTTGCGCATTTCAATCAGGCGCCGGGGTTCAAGCTCCAGCCCGATCACGAACAGCATCAGCACGACGCCGAATTCGGAGAAGTGCATGATCGACTCGACATCGGAAACAAAGCGCAAGCCCCACGGACCGATGGCGGCACCGGCAATCAGGTAGCCCAATACCGCGCCCAGTTTAAAGCGCTGTGCGATGGGCACGAAAATGACCGCCGCAGCAAGATAGATCAGTGCATCAGTCAACATCGCCTGACCTCCGGATTTGCTGTGCTGCTGGCGAGGGCAAGTTGGGGCGCCACGCGGCCAGCCGCTGGCGAAAGGCCAGTGCGGCCGCCCCGATTTCATCTTCCGTGATGA